>JAGREF010000446.1 GCA_020446665.1 Sphingomonadaceae bacterium | reverse complement strand
ATCTGGCAGATGTGGACCTGTTTCATGCGCCCGCCAATATCCTGCCGCGCGGCCTTGCCATGCGGACAGTGACCACCATTCACGATCTGATGTGGCTGACCGATCCGGCGCTGTGCAATCCGCGCCAATGGGGCAGGGTGGAGCGCTTGTTCTATCGCCATGGGATCAGCCGCGCGCTGCGCCAATCCGATGCCATCCTGACTGTCAGCGAAGCGACGCGGCATGAAATCAGCCGGTTGCAAGCCGGACTTGCTGCCAAAACCACAGCAATCCTGCCGGGTGTATCCGACCAGTTCCGCCCGGTCGATCTGACCGATAGCGACCGCCTCCGTCTGGGCCTGCCTGCGGGGGACTATATCCTCACCATCGGTCAGGATGCGCCCTACAAGAACCACGCAGCGGCCCTGCGCGGCTTTGCCGGGGCATTTGGCCAAGGGCATGACATGAACCTTGTCTTCGTCCAGCGGCGCAGCGTTGGCACGATCCATTTGCAGCAGCTTGCCGCCAGTATGGGGCTGGCAGAGCGCGTCAGTTTTCTCGCGCCGGTGGCGGATGTTGACCTGCCTCTGCTCTATTCCGGGGCACGGGCGCTGCTGCATCCATCCTTATGCGAAGGGTTTGGCATGCCGCTGGCAGAGGCGATGGCCTGTGCCTGCCCGGTCATCACCAGCAATCGCTCAACCATGCCCGAAGTGACGGCGGGTGCCGCGCTGCTGGTCGATCCGCTCGATACGGATTCCATCGCCGCGGCTCTGACAAGGCTGGCCAGTGATCCGGCTCTGGCAGCAGAGCTGTCTCGCAAGGGGTTGGCGCGGGCAAGGGAGCTGGACCGCAGGGCCTTCGCCGCTGCCACGCTGGACATTTATCGCCGGGTACTCAACGCAGCATAGGCGCGGCGGGATCGCCATACGCCCTGCGCCAGCACCAGATTCAGCGCGGTTGCTTCATAGAGGAAATACCACAGGGGGCTGCCCGCCAGCATTGACAGGCCCAGCGCTATCGTCCGGTAATTTGCACCCAGCAAGCTGCTGCCAGCAAAAGGGGCAGGGCCCAAGGCGATCAGCTTTTCGCGCAGGGCTTCGCGCTGATCCGGGTCTGCCAGCGCCCGGTCAATTGCAGCGTCGCCCGGCGCCAGCCAGCCCGCTACAGAAAGATAGGCTGCCCCCAGCGCGCCCAGCCGCGATGACGCGGCATTGCGCGTTCGCAGCCATGGCACGTCATAGGCCCAGCACAGATATTGCCGCCTTTGCGCCTCGTGGAAGCTTGCCTGCACGATCCGGCTCAACCCGGCGGCCACCCCCAGTACGGGGGCGATCCACCCCGCAACCGGAATGACGGACACGATCAGCATGGTGTAAAGGATGAAGTGGCTGGCATAATCCGCAATCCCGTCAATGATCTCTCCTGTCGGGCTGCTCCGCCCGGTCAGGCGCGCGAGATCGCCATCTGCGCCATCGAGGACATGCCAGCTCATATGCAGGGCAAGCCCGGCCAGCGCCGTACCTGGCCAGCCCGGCTGGACATAGGCAATGCCCGCCAGCACCACCATCATGCCGCTGGCAACAGACACCATGTTCGGCGTCACCGGGGTCTTCGCCAGCATCCGCGCCAGCCGGGCGGCGAGCGGGTGATAGAGCACCCGGTCAAGCGGGTTCTGCATCGCCGCGATCCGGGCATTTCCGTGCAGGCGGGCCTTGTCGGGTTGGGGAGATGTCACCTGCCTGCTCGCTTGCGATCGTGAAGGGGGCAGCTTGCGCTTGCCGAAACTGCCTGTAGGGCGATGCTATCCCCT
>JAGREF010000445.1 GCA_020446665.1 Sphingomonadaceae bacterium | reverse complement strand
ACCATCGATGTGTGGGAGCACGCCTATTATCTCGACCACCAGAATGCCCGCCCCGGCTATCTGAAGGCTGTGGTGAACGGCAAGCTCAACTGGGCCTTCGCTTCGGAAAACCTCGCCCGCGGCAGCGCGTGGAAATATCCGGCCTGATCGGCCGCGATTTAGCGACAATCAAAAGGGCCCGCTCCGCATTGCGCGGGGCGGGCCTTTTTCATGGCGCTAATTCGGCCAGCTATCCTCTTCGTCCAACATGCCAGTGTTGAACAGCGGCTCGCCAAAGATGAAGCCGACCAGATTTGGCCGCCCGATATGATCGAACAGCGCGGTCAGCATCAGCAGGATCGGGATGGATAGCAGCGCACCAGGCACGCCCCAGACCCAGGAGAAATAGCTTAGCGCGATCAGGATCATCACCGGGTTCATGGTAAAGCGCGCACCCAGAATGGTGGGGGTTACGGCGTTGGATTCAATCGTGTGCAGGCCGAGATAAGCCGCCGCCGGGATCAGCCCCAGCAACATGGTCTCTGCCGTGCCCAGCCCGAACAGGGCCAGCAGCACGGTCATTGCCATCGGGCCGACATAGGGAATGAAATTGAGCAGCGCAGCCAGCCCGCCCCACATGATCGGGGCCTCTACCCCCAGCGCCCACGCACCGAGTGCGACGACCACGCCGACCCCGGCATTGATCCATGCGACAGTGAAAATATAGGCGGCGACCCGGTCCTGGATTTCGCGCAATACGCGCGCTGCCTTGATGCTGGAGCCAAAGGAGGACCGGTCAATCAACAGGCGCTGGCGCAGGCGCACGCGCGATTCGATCATGAAGAAGGCCATCAGCAAGGTCAGCAACGCTTCCAGCACGACGCTTGGCGCGCCGAAGGCCAGCTCTTCCAGCAGCGAAGGGCCCGCCAGCACCACTTCGCGCTCCCCTTCCTCACCGCCCAGCATGCCCAGGCTCTGCTGGATATCGGCGATCCAGCGCAGCTCCATCTGCACTTCGTTGAACCGTTCGCCTACACGTTTCACCATGGCCGGGACATCGTCGAACAAGGCGACGGCCGGTTGCAGGATCAGCGCCAATGCCAGCAGCAACAGCGCGAAAAAGCTGAGCAGCGCCGCCAGCGAGGCCAGCACATTGGGCAGACCCCACGCCGCCAGCCGGTCTGCAATGGGGGAAAGGATCACGGTCAGCACCAGCGCTGACACCAATGGCAGGAAAACCACCGACCCGATCGACAGCACAAAGGGCAGGGCGAGGAACAGGCCGGCCCCGAACAACAACACCAGCGCGGATAGCAGACGGGTTTCCTGCTCTGCCAGCCCGACCCGATGTTCCGTACTGGTCACAATGTCTTCGGCAGGGCCCGTCTCGGGTTGCCGGGGCAATGTTGCAGACGGCGGTACAGACGCGGCATCGGTGTTTTCGGGATTGTCAGCCTGCATGCGCAACCCCCTGAGCCAGTCGAGAGTCGAAGAAAGAGGGCCTTTGGTCATATCCCTATTTAATCGGTTCTGTCTGTCCTTCGCCAGCGGCAACTTTCTCCAGCTCCATTAAAATTTCCTGCTGGGCGTCACCATCCGTGCTGGCACGGCCCGGAAGCTTGCCTTCGTCGAGCATGCTGGTGAGCGCAGAACGGGCGCGGCCGACCCGGCTCTTGATCGTGCCGACGGCGCAGCCGCAAATTTCTGCGGCTTCTTCATAGGAGAAGCCACCAGCCCCGACCAGCAACAGCGCTTCGCGTCGTTCCGGCGGCAGGGTCTGCAGGGCACGCTGCAAATCGGCGAGATGGATCGGCTCTTCCTGCCCTGCGGGGGCATTGAGGATGCGCTCTGCCACGCCTTCATCATATTCGCCGCGAAAGCGGTTGCGGCGCATGTCGGTGAGATAGGCATTGCGCAGGATCACGAAAGTCCAGGCGCGCATGCTGGTGCCGGGCTGGAAGCGATCCTGTGCCGCCCATGCCTTGAGCATAGTTTCCTGCACCAGATCATCGGCCATGTCGGGCCGGCCGCACAATCCGCGGGCGAAAGCGCGCAAATGCGGGATGACTTCGGTGAGTTCGCGTTTGAAATCGGCTTTTTCAGCGGCCGTGCGCACATCGCCCGACATCAGTCAGCGTCGTCCAGCCGCTCGATCAAATCCTTGAAGCTTTCGGGTAGAGGTTCATCGACAACGGAATTGTACAATTGTTTCAGACCATTGGCCCAGCCGGGTTTGTCACTGTCAGCGGGTTTGCCGGGCATCCCTTGGGTCGCACCATTTCCTGCCTTTTCCGGTTTCCTGTGTTCCATTCCTGCTGCGTAGTCCTGTTGGCCGGGCTGTGCTGCCGCATTCCCGCATCAAACGATATGTGAGGCCAAAACGAAAGAGGGTGTTTTTGGTTCCGCGCTCATTCTAGGGAACGAAAGCTGGTTCTGTCGCATTGAACAGTGCAGCAGACAGGCAGGGCGGCTTGGACCAGAAGGCACGCAGACGAACGGATACACGGCGGTGGCTGCTTGCATGGCCGCGGGCGGTGCCGATTGCGCTGTTCCTGCTGGTGCTGGCGGTCATTGGCGTGGCTGTCTATTCGATCGAAGCGGGCGAGGCAGAAGGGCAAAAGGCCCGGATGCACGAACGTGCGCAAGCCATCGCGTCAGCGCTGGAGCGGCGCGGGAGCACCA
>JAGREF010000444.1 GCA_020446665.1 Sphingomonadaceae bacterium | reverse complement strand
TGATCTACGCTTCGGCCAGCCGCGGGTTCAAATCCGGCGGCTTCAACGGCCGGGTCAACGGCCTGGGCGATGTGACGCTGGAAGTGAACGGCCAGACGGAACTCGTGCCCTATTTCGCACCGGAAAAGGTCTGGACCTATGAAGTCGGCGCCAAGGGCAGCTTCCTTGATCGCCGCGTCAACATCTCGGTTGCGGCCTTCCAGTCCGATTATAAGGATTTCCAGGCACGTGTGGGTGGCGGCAACACCGGCATCACAGGCGGCAGCTTCCCGGTTATCAACGCCGGCCAGCTGAAGATCCAGGGCGTGGAATTCGAAGCAACCGTAAAGCCTTCCACGCCGCTGACGCTGATGGCCTCGGTCGGCTATCTGGATGCCGATTACAAGGAATTCGCCGATGGCCGCCGCGCCCCGGCATTCAGCTGCAACCCCACCGGCACCAAGGTCGTTTGCAGTCCGGCTTTCGCACCGCCGATCAGCGCGCGTCTGGCGGCTGATTATACGACCCCCATCGGCAGTAATGCCACGATAAGCCTGGGCGGCGACATGCGCTTTGTCGACAAGCACTTCCTGTCGGTCGACAACCGCCCCGGCCTGACGGAAGACGGCTATTGGCTGGGCAACATCTATGCCCAGGTCGATTTTGACGGCTTTTATCTGCGTGGCATGGTCAAGAATGTCACCGATGCGCTCTACCGCACGGACGGGCAGGAATTCAGCGCCGTTGCCAATATCCAGACGGTCTATTTCGGCGATCCGCGCACATGGCAGGTCACTGCCGGATTCCGTTTCTGAGCGGATTGTCCGATGGCAAAAAAAATGGCTTTCCGCGCGGTGACCTATCGCAGCACGGATGACCGGCTCAACCTCTTCGCCCGGGATTACCCGGGCGGAGAGGACGCTTCCCCTACCCCCTTGCTGATGATGCACGGGCTGACCCGTAGCAGTGCGGATTTCGGCCCGCTGGCGGATCATCTGGGGGAAAAGTATCGCATGATCGTGCCCGACCAGCGCGGGCGCGCCTTGTCAGATTATGATCCCGATCCGGCGCTATACCGGCCCGATATCTATGTCGCTGACATGTGGGCCTTGCTCGACACGCTCGGGATTGAGCGGGCCACGCTGGTCGGCACATCCATGGGCGGGCTGATGTCCATGATCATGGGCGCGACCCGGCCAGACCGTATTTCCGCCATCATCCTGAATGATATCGGTGCCGAAGTAATGCAGGAAGGGCTTGACCGCATCCGCACTTATGTCGGAGGTCGTGACATCATGAAGGATTGGGAAGAGGCTGCGGATCGCTGCAAGGCGATCAACCACACAGCCATGGACGGTTTTACGGCCACAGACTGGATGGCCTTTGCCCGGCGTACCTGCGAGGAAACGCCCGAAGGCGGCGTGCGCTTTGCCTATGATCCGGCGATCTCTGCCGGAATGGAAGAAGAAGACCCCAGCGCAGTCCCGCCCGATCTATGGCCCATGTGGGACATGCTGGCCGATATTCCCGTGCTTGTGCTGCGCGGTGCGAACAGTGATCTGCTCTCTGCCGAGACAGTGCAGCAGATGAAGGCGCGCCACTCCGGCCCCTTCGCCCATGCCGATATTGCCGGACGCGGCCATGCGCCGATTCTGGACGAACCCGATTCGCTCGCCGCCATCGAACCATTCCTGGAGGCCCATGGCTGAGGGCGCGGTTCCTCTGACAGCGCCAGTGCGCAAGGGCCCGAAACCGGGTGTCGTGCTGGCCATGCTGCTGCTGGTTTACACCTTCAACTTTCTCGACCGGCAGATTCTGGGCATCCTCGTTGAGCCGATCAAGGATGATCTGGGACTGAGCGATGCCGAATTTGGCGCATTTGGCGGGATTGCCTTTGCCCTTCTCTATTCCATTTTGGGCGTACCTCTGTCGCTGCTGGCAGACCGCACGCGGCGCAGCTGGGTGATTGCCGGGGCGCTGGCTTTCTGGAGCGGCTTTACCGCGCTGTGCGGCACCGCCACCAGTTTCTGGCAGATGTTCGCTTTCCGAATGGGCGTCGGGATTGGTGAGGCAGGCGGAGTCGCTCCATCCTATGCGCTGATCGCAGACTACTTCCCGCCGCATAAGCGCGCCCGGGCTCTGGCGATCTTCTCGCTCGGTGTGCCGGTGGGGCTGGCAGGCGGCACATTGCTGGGTGCCTATATTGCCGAGCTGGTCAATTGGCGCGCGGCCTTCCTGTTCATGGG
>JAGREF010000443.1 GCA_020446665.1 Sphingomonadaceae bacterium | reverse complement strand
TTTCTTCCGGGTGGCGCGCATCGATCAACATGCGGGTTGCCATTATATAGTCTCCGGGCGCATCCGGGCGGGGCGCTGCCTGGTAATAGACCAGAGAGCGGGCCGCGTGTGGGGATGCGCGCATAGGGTTGGAAGCCACCGGCCCGATGCGGGCGGATAGCGTGTTCAGGCCGGACGGTGCGGCTGGCCGCGCGCGTCCGGAGTGATGTGTCTGCAGCCATGAGAATGCGCCTGATATGCGCAGCCCGGCCCGGCCATGCGGCGATGAGGCCCTGCGGCTCCATCGGCTGGTACGGGGAGGGGATTCTCATGTTCTGCATCAACCTGTTGTGAAAGCCCGGGCCGTGGCTCGGGAGCATTTCCGGCTGCCCTTCCTGCCTCGTCTGGTGCCAGTTTTGCACCTCGCGGGGAAAGTCGAATGTCCGGTGTGGGTTAGCTAGCACTGCACATTGCAGTGAGCAACCTTATTGCGCAACATAGGCTTTGGTGATTAACGAAGGCCTGCAATGTCGCTTCGTATCCAGCTCTGGCTGATCTTTCTCGCCCCTGTGGCGCTGGTTGCAGGGCTTTATGCCTTTGGCCTGACGCTGCCCGTGCCGGTGCTGGGCCGTGGCTATGTGTTGCGCTTTGACCTGCCCCAGGCGGGGCAGCCGGTTGATTTACCCAAAATCTACGGCCCGCAGGACAATAGCCGGCCGCTGGTGGTGATCGATGCCGGCCATGGCGGCCATGATCCGGGCGCGAGCGGGGCGGGCTACAAGGAGAAACACCTCGTGCTCGGTCTCGCCCTGGCGCTGAAGGACCAGCTGGTGGAAGAAGGCGGCATCCGCGTGGCGCTGACGCGCGAGGATGACCGCTTTCTGGTGCTGGGCGAACGCTTCGAAATTGCCCGGCGTCTGGATGCGGACCTGTTCCTCTCCATCCATGCAGACAGCGCCGGGGAAGTCACCGGGGTTAGCGGAGCGAGCATTTACACGCTGTCTTCCGGCAATGCCTCCAGCGAAGCGGCGGCCCGTTTTGCCGCGCGTGAAAACCGCGCGGACGAAATCAACGGTGTGGCGCTGAAAGGGCAAAGTGACGAAGTCAGCCAGATTCTGGTCGAGCTGTCACAACGCCGGATGCAAGGCGATTCCGCGCAATTTGCCAGCCTGATCGTGCGCGAAGGGAAGGGCAGGCTGAAATTCCACCCCGATGCGCGGCGCAGTGCCGAACTGGCAGTGCTGCGCGCGCCAGATGTCCCCTCGGTCTTGTATGAGGCTGGTTATATTACCAATCCGGCTGATGCCCAGCGGCTGGCGTCAGCGGATGGGAAGCAGAATTTCGCTCTCGTCATGGCCCGGGCGATCCGGATTTTCTTTGCCCGCCAGTCCGGAGCGGCCACAGGCATCTGATCATACTGGCGTCATGCCAAATCACCGTGCTAAGGGCGCTTGCAAGATCATGGCTGACTCATCTGCACAAGAACCGCTTCATTACCGCATTCGCCGCGAGGCGAGTGGTGTCCTTGCATGGATCCGCACAAGCTGGCGCGAACGGCGCTGGTTTCGTTGGGGTGCCATTGCGCTGGCTGCGCTGGTCGCGCTCTATCTTATCGGCTGGGCGCTGCTGGCGCGTGATCTGCCCGATGCGGAAAAGCTGCTGGAATATGAACCGCCTTTGCCCACCATGGTGCGCGGCATTGATGGGGAGATTGTCGATTCCTATGCGCGTGAACGGCGCGTGCAGCTGCAATATGCCGATTTCCCCAAGGTTCTGATCGACTCCTATCTGGCTGCAGAAGACAAGACCTTCTTCTCCCATGGCGGCATTGATCTGGGCGGTTTTGTGGGTGCCGTGATCGATTATGTTTCCAAGATCGGCAGCGGTGAACGCGCCGTGGGCGGTTCCACCATCACGCAGCAGGTGGCCAAGAACATCCTTGTCGGGGATGAATATTCGATCACCCGCAAGCTCAAGG
>JAGREF010000442.1 GCA_020446665.1 Sphingomonadaceae bacterium | reverse complement strand
TCAGGTCCGTGCCGATGTTGCCCGAACCGATGATGGCAACCCGTGTCTTGTTCACTTTAAATCTTCAAAAGTAAAGCCGCATTCGCCGATGCCATCAACCGTGGCATGCACCTCATCGCCCGGCGCCAGAGCAACCATTGGGCCGAGCGCACCAGCCAGCAAAATGTCGCCTTTGCGCAGAGGTTCACCAGCCTGCGCCAATGTTCTTGCCAGCCACGCCGCCGCATTCAGCGGATTTCCCAGCGCGGCGGCACCCACTCCGGTGGAGGCGATCTCGCCGTTGATCTGCATCGCCATTTCTGCGCCCTCAAGATCCAATCCGGCCAGTGGCAAGCCTTGTTCGGCAAGGACAAAGAAGGCTGAAGAACCATTGTCAGCAACGGTATCGGCAAAAGTGATTTTCCAATCGGCAATGCGGCTGTCGACAATCTCGATCGCAGCATGGACGCTGGCTATTGGCGGCAGCAGCGTCATCTGCACTTGTCTCCGGATCGGTCAAATCAGCACTTAAGATGAAGGCTATCTCTGCTTCGGCCTTTGGCTGGATCGTCTTCCGGGCATTGAGCACACCGCCATCGGCGATGCGCATATCATCAAATAATACGCCAAAGTCGGGCTGATCTACGCCAAGCTGCTTTTGCACCGCTTCTGCAGTCAGCCCCGCTTTGCGCCCAACAATGCGACGACCCTGCGCCTCCCAGAAACGGGTATTGATGCCCTGTATTTCATAGGCGCCCGTAGCATCAGTGGGTTCCAGACAATCGCGCAACGGCGGCAGCGGCTCCCCATCATATGCCTTTCGCAGGCGCTGCGCAGCATTAGCGAGCGAGGAACATGTCGCCATCTCTCCATCCTCTTCATCCATTCGGCAAAGCGCTTGACACTCCGCCCGCCTGTAGCTTACATAGCGGATGCACGGTATCTATAAATGCCGACGCTTGCAATCGCAAACTGGTGAGAGGCGAATCATGAATCTGGCAACGGGGATCGTCCACGATCCGCAGAAGGCGCGCTTCCTTGTTCCGCGTCGTGCGTTCACGGATCAGGCAATATTCGAGAAAGAATACAAGGCGATTTTCGATAGCTGCTGGCTCTATCTGGGTCATGCTTCGGAATTGCCAGAGCCCCGATCCTTTGTAACGCGCACTGTCGCGCGCAGGCCCATCCTGTTCACACGTGACAAGGACGGTGAGTATTCCGCCTTGTTTAATGCTTGTCCGCATCGCGGCGCGATGGTGTGCCGTGAACGCAAGGGCAAGTCGGGCGCATTCATGTGCATGTACCACGGCTGGACTTTTGGCGCTGACGGGCATCTGATGACCTTGCCTGGCGGGGCCGGTTATCCAGAGGATTTCAAGACCGATCCGCAGAAGCAGATGGTCCATGTGCCGCGGCTGGCGCGGCGTGGTGATTTCTTCTTCGTCAATTTCAGCAAGGATGGTGAGGATCTGGACACCTTCCTCGCGGATGCGGGCGATTACCTGGATCTTGTGTCAGAACACAGCGCCTCGGGCATGGGTGTTGTCGGCGGAACGCAAGAGTATTCCATTCGCGGCAACTGGAAGCTGCTCGCTGAAAACAGCTTTGATGGTTATCACGCGGCCTGCACCCATTCGACCTATCTCGAATACCTCAAGAACGCCAATGGTGCGCTGGGCGCGACCCCGCTGGCCGGCACTGGCATCGACTTGCAGAATGGGCATGCGGTGATTGAATATTCTGCGCCCTGGGGGCGACCGATTGCCAGTTGGGTTCCACTGTGGGGTGAGGAAGGCCGGAAGGAGATCGACGCTACCCGGGCCGAGCTTGACCAGCGACTGGGCGCAGAGCGCGCCGAGAGATTGGCGACGATGAACCGCAATATGGTGATCTTCCCCAATCTGGTGCTGAACGACATCATGGCGATTACCATCCGTACCTTCTTTCCCACCGCTCCGGATTACATGGAAGTCAACGCATGGACGCTGGCTCCCAACGAAGAAAGCGATTGGCTGCGCAAGTATCGCCTCTTCAACTTTACCGAATTCCTCGGCCCTGGCGGCTTCGCCACGCCGGATGATGTGGAGGCGATCGAGAAATGTCAGCGCGGTTATGCCGCCAGCACCGATGGCATGTTCAATGATATCTCCAAGGGCATGGCGCGCGAAGGCCCGCCGCTGTTTGATGACGAGGCGCAGATGCGCTCGTTCTGGATCGAATGGGACAAGCGTCTGGCGGAGTATGAAGCATGAGCACGGTCACCGACAGCGGCGTGAGTGCCGACCTCTTGCTGCGCCTGCAGGTTGAAGCATTGCTGACCCATGAGGCAGACTTGCTGGACCGCTGGCAACTGGATGAATGGCTCACGCTCTACACAGAGGACGCGCACTATTATGTCCCGCCCAGTGATGTCGACGGGGATACAGCCACACCCGATACCGCGCTTTTCTATATCATGGATGATCGCAAGCGGATGGAAGAGCGTGTGATCCGGCTCAAGAGTAAGGGGGCGCATAGCGAGCAGCCGCGCTCCAAGGTGCGGCACCTGGTCACAAATGTTATTGTAGAGCGCGAGGGTGGCAATTTGCAGGCCCGCGCATCCTTCATGGTCAGCCGGGCCAAAGACGTCACTCACGACGTCTTTGTTGGGCACTACCGTTATCGGCTTGTTGAACAGGGGACTGCGCTCAAGATCGCCGAGAAGACCTGTGTGCTCGATATGGAAGCGCTCCGCCCGCACGCCCGCATAAGCATCATTCTGTAACGCGAAGGGAGAGGCCATGAGTAATCTGCCTGAACATCCGATACGTTATTCCCGACTGGGTTACGCAATTCTGCAGGTCACCGATATTGATGCGACCGCTGCATTCTATGAAGAAGCTGTCGGCCTGCAACGGGAGGAGGGGCCGGACGGCCAGATCTGGCTGCGTTGCAGCGACAAGCCTTACGATCTGGTCCTTATGCAAGGGTCGCAGGCTGGTCTAAGAGGCGTGGGATTTGAACTCGAAAACGCAGCGGAGCTCGACAAGGCATTTGCCCATATCGCCGCGCTGGGTTTTGCGCCCGTACGCTGCGATCAGCAGTCTTGTGAAGCCATGCGTTATGCGGATGGCTTCACTTTCGCCAACCCCGACACCGGGCTGGCGGTGGCTTTCTATGTAGACCAGGAAGTGGCCTCTACCCCCTTCCGTCCTACCGTGGCGAAGATTGCACGACTGGGACATGTCGTGCTCAATTGTCGCAGCTATGCCGATGCGCATCGCTTCTGGGTCGAGCAGCTCGGCTTTGCGATTTCGGACCATGTGCCCGGAAAGATCGCCTTCTTGCGCGCCTGGCCCAATGCACTGCATCATACCTTTGCCCTGCTGGAAGGGCCGGATGACGGGCTGAACCACATCAATTTCATGGTAACC
>JAGREF010000441.1 GCA_020446665.1 Sphingomonadaceae bacterium | reverse complement strand
CAATGCCGCCATGAGACAGCATCAGAACGCCAAGGATCGCGACAAAGGCCCAGCGATGGGCAAAGACCAGCATGGCCGCTACGGCGATCACTCCGGTCAGCGCCCACACCAGCCGCTGGTCCCCGTAATAGATTTCGCCATAAATCTTTGTACTCAATTGCAGCGCAATGATCAGACAGGCGAGGATCACCGCCAGGCGCAGGACCTTGCGCCAGCCCAGCCGCTCCATCCAGTCAAGCCACTTCATGCCGGGCAACAGGATAGCCGCGGCAAGCACCAGCATTGCGTGTTCCCACACCCAGTCAAACACGAGCGGAGCAACCAGCGCGGTAAACAGCCCGCCCAATGCGCCACCGGCGGACATGATCAGGTAAAAGGCGGTGAGCTGCGACGCGTCCGGCCGCGTGTCATACATTCGACCGTGAAGAGCCACCGCCACCACGAACAGCATCACGATCGCCGCCAGCGCGCCCATCATGTCGGCACTGCCCTGGCTGACCATGGCAAGGCTGCCTGCCAGCACCACCACCAGCGGAGCGATGTAGGAAATCGCCCGTGTCACTGTGCGGTTGGCGGCAAAGGCCGGGACATAGCTGAGCAGATAGAGTCCCAGCGGGATGACCCACAACAGCGGCATGGCCACAATGTCGGTGGTGAGATGGGTGGTCGTCGACAGCATCAGCCCCGAAGGCACGGCAGCCAGCGCGAGCCAGAGCAAAATGCGTTTTGTTCCAAGCGGTTCCCTTGGCGTCGTGGTGGCATCAGTCTCGACGGCTACAGCAGGCTCAGCCCGCCAGCGCGCTGCCGCCACGGCTGCAACCAGCAGGACAAGACCGGCATAGAGCACGGTCCAGACAAGGCTTTGCGAACGCAGCGACAGGCCCGGCTCGAACAGCAGCGGATAGCTGAGCAAACCGGCAAAGCTGCCAATATTGGACGCGGCATAGAGCCAGTAGGGATCACCCGCGCTTTCATCCGCCGCGAACCAGCGCTGCATCAGCGGGGCCTGCGCGGAAACGAGGAAGAAGACTGGGCCAATCGTGAGCGCGAGCAAGGCCGGGACCCACAGCGCCTCCCAACCTGGCTGCGGCGGGGAAAGATCGGCCAGAGCAATCGGCAAGGTCAGGCCGGCCAGTGCCAGCAAAGCCACATGCACCATCGCCTGCCGCTTCAGCGGCCAGCGCGACAGGAAATGCGCATAGGCATAGCCGCCCAGCAACAGCGCCTGATAGACCAGCATCGCGCTGTTCCAGACATTGGGCGCACCGCCCAGCAGCGGCAGCGCCATGCGCGCCACCAGCGGCTGTACGAGGAACAGCAGGAAGCTGCCCGTCAGGATAGTCACGACAAATAATGCAGTGCGCGTTGTCCGCGTCATGCAGCCCCCCTGTGCCAGTCGCGCTGGCTGATCGAATAAACAATAATCCGTCCGGTCTCGACGTCGAATTCGTCATTGTCGAAATCGAGATCTTCGCGCCGTTTCATGCCCAACCGCAGCATCAGCCCCCAGCTGGGAGCATTGCCCTGGACCGTGAGCGCAATCACCTCTTCCGCACCAAACTGCTCAAACGCCAGATCGAGCGCCGCGCTGGCAGCTTCTCTGGCATAGCCCTGCCCCCAGGCATCTTCGCGCAGGCGCCAGCCCACTTCCATCATGCCTTGTGGCCCGCCCGCCTGATTGCTGCGCTTGAGCCCGCAAAATCCGAGTAACGCCTTGTCTTCCTTGCGTTCTACCGCCCAGAAGGTGAAGCCATGATCCCGCTTGTAGGATAACAGCCGGGCCTGTGCGGCCTCCCTCTTGGCGTCATCACATACCCCGCCCAGCCAGCGCATGACGGCAGGCGTGTTGGTGTGCCGCCAGAACGGCTCCCAGTCGCCATCCTGCCAGTCGCGCAGGATCAGCCGCACGGTTTCGTGGTGGATGTCAGCCATTCAGCAGCCGAGCCGCATGCGCGGCATGGTAGGTCAACACACCGCTGCATCCCGCACGGCGGAAAGACAGCAAAGTCTCCAGCACCAGCGCGTCACGGTCTGCCGCACCCGCCGCAACCGCCGCTTCGATCATCGCATATTCGCCGCTTACCTGATAGGCGAAGACCGGCACTTCGAAGCGCTCCTTCACCCGGCGGACAATATCGAGATAGGGCAGGCCCGGTTTTACCATCACGCTGTCAGCCCCTTCGGCAATATCCAGCGCGACTTCGCGCAGGGCTTCCTCTGAATTGGCCGGATCCATCTGGTAGCTTTTCTTGTCCCCTTTCAGCAGACCGCCCGAGCCCACGGCGTCACGGAACGGACCATAAAAGGCCGAGGCATATTTGGCGGCATAGGCCATCACCTGCACATTGGCGTGACGATCTGCCTCCAATGCCGCACGAATGGCGCCAACGCGCCCGTCCATCATGTCCGACG
>JAGREF010000440.1 GCA_020446665.1 Sphingomonadaceae bacterium | reverse complement strand
ACAGCGGCGAAGTCGGTGCCCGTGGTGGCTTCCAGGTTGCCTGGTAAGCGGCTACACTCAAAACCATGAGCATGTTTGCACACCCAACTGCAATGCCGGGGCTTCGCGCCCCGGCATTTTTTCGTTCCGCCCTTGCGCTGGCACTTGCCGGGGCGGGGCTGACCCTTCCTTCGACACTACAGGCCCAGCAACAGGCGGTACCTGCTGTACAGCCTCCGCCGTCAGTGCGGCCGGTGCCGGACCAGCTGGAACTGTCAAAAATGATCTGGTCCACCATGCTGGCTGTCGATCACGCCAATCGTTCGGGAAATTATTCCGTCCTGCGTGACATGTCTGCCCAGGGTTTCCAGATCAACAACAACGCCGCTCGATTGGCGGAGATTTTCGCTGGCATCCGGACGTCACGGATCGACCTTTCCAACGCCTTGCTGGTGCCGCCGACTTACACCGAGCCACCCCGCCAGATACAGGGGGACGTGTTCCAGGTGAAGGGCATATTCCAACTGCGCCCGACTTCGATCTATTTCGACATGTATTACCAATGGGAACAGGGACGCTGGAAACTGTTCGGGATTGATATCCAACCGGTCAGCATGGTGGAGGCCATGCCTGGACCGGCCCCTGTATCGCAGCAGGACCGCAGGCGCGACCGGCGCTAAGGATTTGACCCTAGCCCGCGCGAATGTGCCCGGCAGGCGCAGGGGCGGGGCCGTGAGCTGCGCCCATGCGCCTGATCGCGCTTATCTTTGCTTCCAGCGGGCTCCAGTCATCCCCTTCGGCAATCGCCGACCAGATCGCTTCCACTTCATCGATCAGCATGCTTTGTGGCGCTTCATCCGCCCAATAGGGGGGGCTGGCATCGGTTGGCTGATAGCCCGAAAGCGCCTCTGCCAGTTCTCCCTGTGCATTGCGCCCACCGCGATGGCGGTGGAAGAAGACATCGGGCTGGATTTCGCTTTCACGCATCGCTTTTTCACACGCAGTCACCAGCGCGGCATCACGCTCCTGCCCTTGCGATTCAACGCCCAGCCGCCACAGCCAGCGTCGTGCGATAGCTTCCATGTAGAGCGGGCCAAAGCGCTCCATTGCGGCCACCAGCGGCGGGGCTTCTGCCAACAGACGCAGGGACACTGCGAACTGCCCGCAATTCCAGTGCAAAGCCTCTGGCTGGCGGCCAAAGGCATAAAGGCCGGACTGGTCGAAATAGGCAGCCGTAAAGCCTGCATCCCATGTTGGCAGCCAGCGCCATGGGCCATAATCAAAGCTTTCCCCGGTGATGTTCATATTATCGGTGTTGAGCACGCCATGGACAAAGCCCGCGACCATCCAGCTCGCGGCCAGGTCGGCCAATCGCTCCACCACGAGGTGCATCAGCCGCACGGCGGGCGCATCACGCCCCGGCGCGTCGTCGGGTGGGGGTGGGCCAGGATAGTGCTCCAGGCAGTAGTCCACCAGCTGCGCCATCTCGTCCTTCGCCTGGATCGCCAGAAGCCGCTGGAAAGTGCCGATGCGGATATGAGAATGGCTGAGCCGTACCAGAACCGAGGAGCGCGTCGGCGAGGGCT
>JAGREF010000439.1 GCA_020446665.1 Sphingomonadaceae bacterium | reverse complement strand
CTAACCACCTGAGCTACTCCGCCCCATCGGGCAACCGGGTGCTTTGGCTCCCGGGCAGGCGCGCCCTTTAGGGCGGGGATGGCGCGCGGTCAACCGTGCAAATGACAGTTCTGGATGCTGCGCGCTACTGGTCCGACATGGCCTGGTTCATGCGCATGATTTTCACTGCCATGCTGCGGTTCAGCGCGCTGTCCAGCGCCTTGCCTAGTTCGGGGACCCCACGGGCCAGCTGGGCCAGCGCATCCCGGTCAAACCGGGCCACGCGCAAGGGCCCGGAAGCGCGCACGGTCGCGGTGGCGCGCTGGCCGGAAATCAGGCTCATTTCGCCAAGAAAGTCCCCTGCCCCGCATTCGCCCACGCTGGCACCGTTGATCTCGATAATTGCCGTACCATGCGCGACATAGATCAGCGGCGGATGGGCCTGCCCCTGCTCCATCAGCTGATCGCCTGCATTATATTCCTGCCAGCGCAGCACATCGCGCAGGCGCCTTTGATGGGCGGGATCCTGAATCTGCATGATCTCGTCAAACAGCGCGCGCTCATCGGGCAACATCGTACCGCTGCGCGCGCGATGTTCGAGAATGGCAAACTGCGCCCCGTTTATGAAGGTAAAGGCAATTGCCAGCACCAGCCACAGCACGCCGCCTGCACTTGCGAAATGGATGATGGCGGCGATCCCGGCCAGGGCCGAGATCAGACGGATACGGCGTAGCTGCGTCATCGCCAGAGCGACCAGCAGCAGCAGCGCGGCCAGCACGGCAAAGCCATTGCCTGCCCCTGCCAGACTGTCGAGAATCGCTTCCACCGGTGTCTCCTGCCGCTTGCGGCCTGACTATGCCCTGCCTTTGCCCCGGAATGCAAAACTTCCCAGCAACTCCCACGGGCCGCCCAGATAGGCATAGAGGGCAAGCCCCCTGAATACGAAGGTGCGCGGCTGCACCGTTGGTGCCAGTTTTTCCTGCAACGCCTGTGCCTCTGCCGGAGAGACCTTGTTCTGGATCGTGACATGCAAGCGCGGCTGATGCTGATCCTGCGGCGTCAGCATGCCGTGAAAATGTTCTGCCAGACCCGCCCGCAGATCGAGCATGGCAGGGCTGGAAAGCTTCAGTGCCGTGCCCCGCCCCAGCGACATGATCCCTTCCAGATGAGCGGGGACCGGCGCAGTCCCGGCAGCGATCCGTTTGAGCAGCCCCTCCACTTCATCGCGCAGGAAAGGCGGCAAGGCATGGAACATCGTCACATGCGCCTGGAGGTAATTGCGTTCAGGCGGGAAGTGAGCGGTGCGCAGCGCGGTTGCCCAATGGTGGAGATCATCCGGCAACTGCGCCGTCAGGATCAGCGGCGCATCACTCGCCATGCGGTCTCACATTTCCCCGCGCTCGCGGCGCAGGGCGAACCATTTCTCCACATTGGCGTTATGTTCTTCCAGCGTATCCGCGAACATATGCCCGCCCGTGCCATCCGCCACCATGTAGAGTGCCGATGTTTCAGCCGGATTCAGCACGGCCGCGATGGATTCCCGGCCCGGATTGGTAATCGGGCCAATCGGCAGGCCGGTCATGGTATAGGTGTTGTAATCATTGACCGCTGCGATCTCTGACTGGCGGATGCGGCGGCCCAGCGGCTTGCCCTTGGTGATCGGGTAGATAATCGTCGGGTCAGCCTGCAACAACATGCCTGTTTTCAGGCGGTTGGAGTACAAACCTGCGACCTGGCGACGCTCTGACGGCTTGCCGGTTTCCTTCTCGAC
>JAGREF010000050.1 GCA_020446665.1 Sphingomonadaceae bacterium | reverse complement strand
GTCCCCGGTCAGCAATTCGAGGTTGCTGCGCATCGCAAGCCATGCCTCGTGGATGGCCGATTTGCGGTCCGCCAGTTCCTCCAGCGGACTGTCGCTCTCTGCCAGCGGGATGGCCCCCAGCAGCGGCGCGCCGAACAATTCTTCCACCTTCGCTGGATCGCGCAAGGTCCGGTCAAGATTGGTGCGCAGGAAGATGAACCCGCCCGCCATGGCCAAGCCCGCCAGCAGCGACAGCCCCAGATTGACCGGCGCACGCGGGCTGGAGGGGAAGCGCGGGATCGCAGCCGCGTCAATCACTGCGACATTACTCTTGTCGATATCGGAAACGCCCAGCTCCTTGTAGCGCTGCAGCAGAGCCTCATAAAGCGCGCGGTTGGTGTCCACTTCGCGCTGATAGATGCTGTATTGGATCGAATCCCCACGCTCGGCGGTGACTTGCGATTTCAGACCCTGCACGCGGGCCTTCAGCGCGGCCTCCTGCTGCGCGGCGGCGCGATATTCCGCCGCAGCCCCGCTGCGTTCGCGGCTTTCCTCGCGGGCTATGGCGCGGTTCAGCGTGGCGACTTGCTCCGCCGTAGCGCGCGCTTCGGGATAGCCGGGCTCGAACCTTGTCATCAGTTCGGCATAGCGCGCCTCGGCCAGCGCCTTCTCACGGCGCAAGGCCGCCAGCGCCTGACTCTCCGCGCTGCCCGCTTCGGCAATATCGCCTTGCCGATAGCGTGCCTCGGCTTCGATCCGGCGGGCCGTGGCAGAAGCAAGCGCAGCGTTCAGCGCTTCGAGATCAGCGGTTGCGACAGTCCGCCCTGCCAGCGTCCGCCCCTCGCTATCCTTGCTTTCTGCCAGCGGCACGATCCCCGTCTGCCCGGCATAGGCAACCAGCTGGCGCTCGGAATCCTCCAGCTTTTCCTTAAGTGCCGCCAGCCGTGTTTCCAGAAATGCGCGCGCCCGTTCGGAAGAGGAAAAGCGCCGCGCCAGCCCGGCTTCGACAAATTGCTCGACCCAGGCATTGGCCACGCGCGCGGAGAATTTCGGATCGGGGCTGGAATAGAGCACATCGACCAGCGCCGAGCCTTTGACCGGGCGAATGCGTAGCCGTTCCAGCAGCAATTCTGCCGCCAGTTCCTGCCGGAATGCCAGCGCAGTGGTGCTGTTCTGCAGCAGTGCCGGCAATTCGGCATAGCGCGCTTCAGGATCGACCCCATGCATGGCGAAAAACGCATCATCCTGCGCCAGTTGCAACGCATTGGCGACGCGCAAACCCAGCGAATCCGCTTCCAGCAGCGCATATTGAGTCTCGTAAAATTCGAGATTCTGCAGGTAATCATCGCCCTGCACCCCTTCGACCTGCGTCACATTATCGGTGGGCCGGGTGATCTCGACCCGCGTTTCCGCGGTATAGAGCCGGGTGGAAAGCAGCACAGAGACCAGCCCCGCCAGCAGCGCCAGCGCGCAGATGATCGCCACGGCTTTCCAATGCTCGCGCAGCAAGTGCCAGTAATGGGCGAGGATCGGTGGCGTGGAATCGTCACGCGGTCTGTCCCCGTTTGGGGGGGTGGCGAGCGGCTGGAACGCTTCGAAATTCTGGCGGTTCATCGCGGCCCCGCTCAATTTCGCGCCAGCACGATGATCGGCGTGGTAATCAGCGGGGCGGCGCGCAAAATGGCGTCAAACATGCGCCGCGCTTCGCTGTCACCCACGATGATGACGTCTTTGGCATAGACCGGCGGATCGGCGTAAACCCCGCGCCGTATTGCCGCCAGATTATAGAGCCCGGCATAGCGCTGCCCGCCAACTTCGCGGAAAATCACCACGTCTTTCAGTTCGGCATATTCGCTCGCCCCTTCCGCCTGCGCGATGGCGCGCATCAGCGTCATGTCGCCAAAGACAGGATAGAGCCCCGGCTTGCTGACTTCCCCATCGACAGTGAGGCGCTGGCTGAGGCTCTCGGTAACATTCACGGTGACTTGCGGGTTGCGGACATATTCCCCACGCAGCCGCGCTTCGATTTCCTGCGCGATGGCCATCGGCGTCTTGCCGCCAGCCTCCACCGTGCCGACCAGCGGATAGGCAAAACGCCCGCTGGCGTCGGCCTGCACGCTGCGGGTGAGTTCGCTGACGCCAAAGACGTCGATGGAGAGCCGGTCAAACGGGCCGACCAGCACGGGCCGCGCGCCCACGACAAGGTCTGTCGCAGTCGGTACGGGCATGGCGTCATAAGTGACGACTTGCAGCGCCTCATTGCTTTGCAGCGGCGGCGTATTGGCGCAGGCAGACAGAGCCGCCAGCAGCAGGGGAATGGCAGCAAGCCTCAGCGGGCGGGGCATGGTTTCTCTCCGCAGGTCAGCGAATGGGGGATGGCGAGCGACGTCACCGCCAGCGCCAGCAGCAGCATCATGGCGGGCGTGCGCAGCGGGTAATCGGCGGCGCTGGCCAGTGCGAGCAGAGCGATGGCGGCAATCAGCGCGCGGTTGAAGCGCCGCTGCGCCGCATTGCCGTCACGCCAGCGCCGCCAGCACAGGCGCGCCAGCAGGGCGAGCGCGACGCCAAGCCAGACCAGGCCCAGCAGACCGCCTTCGATCACCCATTGCAGCCAGTCATTATGCGCCTGGTTGAGATAGTTGGGCTGCGCCAGCGCATCGCTTTCCCATTGCGGCCAGACGCGGGCAAAGCTGCCAAAGCCGGTTCCGGCGGGGAAAGTCTCGCGCGCCATATGCCACAATGTCGGCAGGATTGCGCCGCGATGGCCCAGCCCGTCCTGCCCGGCGAGCCGCTGCCACGCGCTGGCCGTGCCGGTGAACAAAGCGAGGATCAGCGCCAGCAATGCGACCAGCGGCGGGGCCAGCCATGTGTAGCGCTCCGGCCCCGACTGCTTTGCCAGACCATCACGCAGCAGCCAGCTGGCAAAGGGCAAAGCGAGCGCGAGGCAGAGGAGCCCTGCGCGCGACCCGCTCGCCAGTATCAGCAAGGCCGCCAGCGCCAGCGCGCCGAACAAGGCGGCAAGGCGGGTGCGCGAAATGCGCTTCCCCTCCAGCGCGAGCCAGCTTGCCAGCGGCACCAGCAGCGCCAGATGCACCGCAAAATGGTTGCGATTGGCGAACAGGCCCACTGCATAGCCTTCGCTGGTAATGCGATAGAGATAGGCCGGGCCGCGCGGCGATCCGGCTAGCTGGACCAGCGCCAGCACCATGCTTGCCCCGCCCAGCGCCAGCATCAGCAGCCAGATGCGGCGGCGATTTTCCGGCTCCAGCGCGCCCAGCAGCAGCATGGCGGCCAGCGGTGTCGCCAGCGAAAAGAGCATGTTGAGCGTCTTGACCGGCGACAGGGTGAGGGGTCGCCATTGCTCGCCCATTCCCAGCGCAGCGGCGATCTCGGCATGGAGCGCGCGACCGGGCAGGGCCTGCCACAGGGCGGGCGGCAGCGGGACAAGTTGGAGCAGGGCGAGTGCGCCCAGTGCCAGCAGCATCGCGGCGACGCGCTGGGTTGTTTGCCTTTCCGGCTTTTGGACCAGCGCCAGCCAGCCATAGAAACAGGCCAGCACGGATAGCGGGCGCAGGATGACAAGGCTGGCAATATCATCACGCGATCCGCCGCCGGTGAGGAAAGTCAGCACGAGGAAAGCGGCGCTGACAGCAAAGATGGCCCGCTGCGAAAGCGCGCTTGCCAGCCATGGGGTGCGGGGTTTGCGGCGCGGTGCGCGCGCGGGGAAGATCGCTTCAATAGTCGACATGAATCGCCTCCGCTCCGGGAGGGACAGGCAGGTCGAGCGCCAGCGTGAAGGGGCTGGGCACGATGCTGGGCCGCTGCGCCCCGCGCATTTGCACCAGCCACCAGCTGAGCGTGGAATTGCAGGCGATGAAGCGGCGCGCCGAGAGGCAGCCGCGCATCATCGCGCTCAGATCGCCGCTATCATAGGTGATCTGCGCTGTGTCGGGGATGGCTTCGGCGCAGATGGCGCGGGCATGGGCGGGGTCGTCGGTAAAGACATGGACTCTGTCCGGATCGCCTGCCTTGCCAAAAGCTGCGCGGAAATAGGCGGCTGGCAGGATGCCATATCGCGCCGCGCCTTGCCGCTCCATCGCCAGCGCATCGCCGCCGCGAATATGCAGCGCCAGCGCGGGTGCGCATTCCCCTTCGGCTGCCAATTGGTTCCCCAATTCGCTGGCATTTCGTGTCTGCGCTGCGTTCTGGAAATAGCCAACCTGCACCCAGCGGGTGAGGATCGGGGAAGCCTTCACGCCGCGCAGGTCGAGCCGGGTATACAGGCTGCGGCCCGCCAGTTTTGCCAGCATCACATCCAGCGCCAGCAGCGGCAGCGCGAGCGCGCAGGCCAGCGGGTTCGCGGCCGGAAAGCGCAGCACCTGCTCGTGATCTTTCCACCCCAGCCAGCGGCGCAAGGCAGGCTGGAGGAAGAGCGTGCAGAAGCGGTCGCGCGGCGCAGCGCGGGTGAACTGGAACAGCTGATTGCCGGTCCCGCCGATCAGGAACACCACGGCCATGGCCCGCCGCCTCCGCTCACTTCGCGCCAAAACCGCTCGCCACCACACGCAATGTGCGGGCGAGGATCAGCAGGTCGAGCCAGGCGGAGAAATTCTTGATGTAGAAGAAGTCATAGCGCAATTTGTCATGCACTTCGGGCAGTTCGGCGACATGGCCCTGATTGACTTGCGCCCAGCCGGTGATGCCCGGCTTCACGATGTGGCGATAGGCATAGAAGGGCAGGCTGGCATCATACCATTGCGACAGGGCCAGCGCTTCGGGGCGCGGGCCGATCCAGCTCATCTGCCCGGCCAGCACGTTGAAGATCTGCGGCAATTCGTCAATCCGCGTACGGCGCAGGAAGCCGCCGATGCGGGTAATGCGCTGATCGCCGCTTTGCGTGATCGCACTGGCGCGCGCGTCGCTCCGATCCTGCGTGTCGGTCATGGTACGGAACTTGATCACGCGGAAGGGCTTGCCGCGCTCGCCCATGCGTTCCTGCCGGAAGATCACCGGGCCGG
>JAGREF010000049.1 GCA_020446665.1 Sphingomonadaceae bacterium | reverse complement strand
TCTACATGGTCGGCGGCATCGAAGAAGCCGTTGCAAAGGCCAAGAAGCTGGCTGAGGACGCGTAAGCTTTCCCTCCCCCTCTTCTTCAGAGGAGGGGGTTGGGGGGTGGTGGCGAGCGCAGCGAGCGCCGCCCACACCACCCTGCTGCGACTAAGCAGCAAGCTGCCAAGTCTCGCTGCCCCTCCTCTGAAGAAGAGGGGATAAAGGGAATATAAAGATGGCATTGCATTTCGAACTCGTGACACCGGAAAAGCTCGTCCGCTCGGAAGACGTCCACATGGTGGTCGTCCCCGGTGCGGAAGGCGAGTTCGGTGTGCTGGAAGGCCACGCGCCTTTCATGTCCACCATCCGCGACGGTGCCGTGCAGGTCTACAAGACCGAAGGCGGCACGCCGGAGGAAATTCAGGTGCGTGGCGGTTTCGCTGAGGTTGGCGATAACGGCCTGACCGTCCTCGCGGAGCATGTCGAAGGCTGATTAGCTTCACATCGCAAGATATTGAAAGGGCGGCCTGCGGGTCGCCCTTGTTATTGGGCGTCAGTCGCTGCTGCCCATCCGGCGATAGGTCCAGCGCATCACCCGACTGCCATCCATTTGCGAGATTTCGGCCTGCATCAGCTCGCCATCCTGCCAGTACCGGATCTCTTGCGGGTAATCATTGGCCGCAAAGATGAAGGTCAGCCCGTCTTCCTCCGATTCGACCCAGTTGAAGCGATAGCGCCCGTCCCCATTGGGTGAGACCCACATGGCGAGCGGAATGGCGGGGCCATCCTCATCCTCGTCATCCTTGATGATCTGCATGGCTTCCCAGAACACCGTCTGGCCATTCATGATCGTCTGCGCGCTGCCCAGCATCATGCCGCCTTCCGGCACGGTCCAGCATTCCACAACGCGCTGGTCCTCCCGCTCATCTTCCCAGCAGCCAGCCATCCAGCCCGGAACGTCAGGCCCGGCGGTTTCGGCCGCAAGCGGGCTGGCTATCAGTCCAAGTCCGGCAGCAAGAAGAACATGGCGCATATTCGAATCCTCCTGCCGGGTAATCTGCGCGCTTTCGGGGAGGCAGGCAAACGCTTCATCGCGCCCAGCCCTCACCTCGCTTGGTAAAGCGACGATTCCCCATATTTCTCAAGGTGGAATTAAGCCTCGTCAGCAAGATTCGGCCTGTCAGGGGGCGAAAGGAGAAAGACCCATGTCTGATGCTCGCACCCTGTCCATCGCTGACCGGATCAAGTCTGCCGGCCTGCCACGTTCCTATGATGTCCACTGGTCTGCCCAGCGGAAGGAAGAGGTCGTAAGGGCTGTTCGGGAACAGTTGATCACATTCGACGAAGCGCGCTGGCGCTATCTGCTCAGCCGCCGCGAATTCGACGAATGGGAACGCGATGTTGATCGCAAGACATCCACCAACCCTGCCGCCAAGAGCAGGGAAATGGAAACTGCCTGATCTTCCTCCTGGTTCCGGAAGGTCAACGGTATCCTCAACCGCCCGCTTTCATCGACGCCGGCCATGGCCCCCTGAATAGGTCGGTGCGTGAAAGTCGGGCGGCTTGTCTTTCACCCATTCCACGAATTTGGCGATGTCAGGATGGGCAAGAATGGCCGTCCGGTCCTCGCCCATCCGGGCCAGCTGGGAATTGGTATAGGCCCGATGAATCGCCTCGTGGCAGATCGGATGGATCGCCACCTTGCGCTTGCCCTTTTTCGATCGCGGGACGGGATGATGCCATTCCGTCAGGCTGTCAAAGGGGCGTTCGCACAACCAGCAGGCTTGCGGATCAGTCATCCGGATCAGCGCGTATTGTCTCCTCAGTGAACAGCCCCTCGGCTGGCGCAAGGAAACGCTCTGCCGCGTCATAATTGACCGGGGTTGCGCTCGCATCATTGCACAGCTGCATGGCCTGAAACTTCTCCCCGCGCAGCACGATGACGCCATCACTGATGGCCGGTTCATTCGGCTTGCCGGGATCGAAACTGGTCCGGATCATGCGGCTGAAGACGATGTAGCTGGTATCGCCGCTGGTGAAGCGTATCTGCTGCTCGCCACCGCCGGAATAGGGGACGCTGGCCCAGCTGCCCCCGGAAAGGACCAGCTCCGGCTTATCCCCGCCATAGCGATATTCAGCCTTGCCATCATCACTTGCGCAGACGGCCAGTGTCTTTCCGTTCTTCACCTTGCAGGCAAAAATCGCCTTGTCGGCTGATCCGCAAGCTGCCGCTGCCGCAGTCTCGCGGGCAGAATCTATCGCTTCGGCATTGGCCTTGTCAGCATCTTCGGCTGCCGGATCGGTGGAGGCCGCTTCCTTCGCCGGATCAGCCGCTTCTGCCACAGCGTCCGGCGCGCCAGCCATTTCTGCCTGTTCCGCTTCCGGTTCGGCCTGACACGCGGCCAGGCTGGTCAGGATCAAAAGGCTGGCAAATTTTCGCATGATTTTCCCCCTCAAATGAAGGGCGGACATTACACGCCTGAGCCAATCCGCCCAGCCTGTTTATCGCGGTCAGCAGCGGAACGCGCCATACAAGGCGGCAGCGCTCACTTCTTGGCAGCAGCCTTCTTCTTTTTCATCGCGTCATGGAAACGGTCGGCCCAGCCCGGCTTCACGATCTGCTCGCCGCGCACCATGCGCAGATCGCCATCGGCAACGTCCCGGCTGACCGCACTACCGGCAGCGACAATGGCATCTGCGCCGATTGTCACCGGGGCGATCAGGGCGCTGTTCGACCCGATAAAGGCCCGCGCGCCAATCACGGTCTTGTGCTTGAAATAGCCATCATAATTGCAGGTGATCGTACCAGCACCGATATTGGCCCCTGCCCCCACTTCCGCATCGCCGAGATAGGTCAGGTGGTTGGCCTTGGCCCCCTTGCCCAGCACAGCCTTCTTCATCTCCACGAAATTGCCGATCTTGGCCCCTTCTTCCAGCACCGCACCGGGGCGCAGGCGGGCATAGGGGCCGATCTCGGCCTTTTCATGCAGCGTGGCGCCTTCGAGATGGCTGAAGGCGTGGATGGTCACATGGTCGGCCACGGTCACCCCCGGGCCGAACACGACATTGGGTTCCACGGTCACATCGCGGCCCAGCACAGTGTCATGGCTGAAAAAGACCGTTTCCGGGGCAATCAGCGAGACACCATCGGCCATCGCCTGTGCCCGGCGCTTCTGCTGCCAGCGGCCCTCTGCCTCGGCCAGTTCCGCGCGGCTGTTGATCCCGGCCACTTCGTCCGGATCGGCGGTGGTTACGGCCGCGCAAATGCGTCCGTCGGCAATGGCGATATTGACGATGTCGGGCAGGTAATATTCGCCCTGTGCATTGTCGTTACCCACGCGGGCCAGCAGCGCGAACAAATCCTCGCTGCGCGCGGCCATCAGGCCGGAATTGCACAGGCGGCAAGCACGCTCTGCCTCGGTAGCGTCCTTGAATTCGACCATCTTGGCAATGCTGCCGGTCTGGTCCGCGATCACCCGGCCATATTGCAGTGTGTCTTCCGGCTCGAAACCGAGCACGACCACGGCGGGATTGTCTGCCCCATGCAGCCGCTCGATCATGGCGCGCATCGTATCTGCGCTGACAAAGGGCACGTCGCCATAGAGGATCAGCACATCGCCCGAAAAACCGGCCAAAGCGCCCTCTGCCTGCTGCACGGCATGGCCTGTGCCCAGTTGCGGTTCCTGCAGGCAGGTTTCAGCCCGGCCTGTCACCGCCGCTTCGATCTGTTCGCGCCCGCTGCCGACCACGACGACCTGCCGGGCCGGTTCCAGCTCGGCCACCGAAGCCATCAGATGATCGAGCATGGCCCGGCCGGCAATGGGGTGGAGGACCTTGTGCAGGTCACTTTTCATGCGGGTACCCTTGCCCGCGGCAAGGATGATGGCAGCGATTTCACTCATGCGCCGCTCCATGCCACCAATTCCTTGCCGTTTGAAGAATGTTCCGTCACTGCGCGGGGCATGAGCGATTTTCCTTTCGATTGTGTCGGGTTCGACCTCGACGGTACGCTGCTGGATACCAGCCGCGATCTGGGTGAAGCGGTGAACCATGCGCTGCGCTTTGCCGGGCGGCCGGAAATGCCGATTGAAGGTATGGCGAACCTCATCGGCGGCGGGGCCAAGCGCATGTTGTGGCGCGCTTTCGAAGCACAAGGTGGCATTCCGCAGGACGAGTTCGACGCGATATATGCGGAGCTTCTGGCCCATTATCGCGCCAATATCGCGGTCCATTCGCGGCCCTATCCCGGTTGTCTGGACGCACTGGATGTGCTGGCAAAACGCGGCGTGAAGCTGGCGGTGGTGACCAACAAGTTCGAAGCCCTTGCGCGCGATCTGCTGGGTCAGCTTGATCTAACCGGCCGCTTTGCCTGCATTCTGGGCGGCGACACGCTCGGCCCCGGACGCTCCAAGCCGCAGCCGGATCCGTTGCTGGAAGCGATGGCGCAGACCGGCTCGACCCGCTTCGCCTTTGTCGGTGACACAACCTATGACATTGACGCGGCCAGAGCTGCTAATGTGCGCTCCATCGCGGTCAGCTTCGGATTCAATGATCGCTTCGCACAAGAGCTTGGTGCCGATGCCGTGATCGACCATTATGACGCGCTGGTTCCAACGCTGGAGCGGCTTGGCCAGGCAGGCTGACGCTACGGCATCGCGGCTTAAATCAGGGGCAGTTGCAAGCCCTGCCCTAACATGCCAATCCGCCCCGCAACTCGCAGAATTCCAACCTTTCGGAGAGACCCAATGACCATTTCTTTCAAGGATCGCGTTGCCATTGTTACTGGCGCAGGTGGTGGGCTTGGCCGCGAATATGCACTCGAACTCGCGCGTCGCGGGGCCAAGGTCGTCGTCAACGATCTGGGCGGCTCGCGCGATGGCGCCGGCACGTCGGACGCTGCCGCACAGGTGGTCGCTGAAATCGAAGCGATGGGCGGCGAAGCCATGGCCAATGGCGGCTCCGTCACTGAATGTGGGCAGATGGAAGAAATGGTCGCCAAGGCGAAGGAAAAATGGGGCGGCGTCCATATCGTGATCAACAATGCCGGCGTGCTGCGCGACAAGAGCTTTGCCAAAATGACGCCGGAAGACTTTGAATTTGTTGTCCGCGTCCACCTGCTTGGCTCCGCCTATGTCACCAAGGCCGTGTGGGACACGATGCGCGAGCAGGCCTATGGCCGGATCCTGATGACCGCCAGCTCCACCGGCCTGTTCGGCAATTTCGGCCAGGCCAATTACGG
>JAGREF010000438.1 GCA_020446665.1 Sphingomonadaceae bacterium | reverse complement strand
AATGTGCGCGAATTGCGCAATGTGGTGGAACGCGCGGTCTATCGCTGGGATGACTGGCGCGAGCCGGTGGGCCATGTGCAGTTCAACCCGTTCGATTCCCCGTGGAAGCCCTTCACGCCCGCACCGCGACAGGTGGCAGGCGCGCCAGCTGCGCCATCGGCACCCGAAGCGCCCTCTGCGCCTGCAGTGGAAGAGCTCGATACTATTGACGATCTGCGCTCTGCCGTTGATGCGCATGAGCGGGCAATACTGGAACATGCGCTGGGCAAGCATCGCTGGAACCAGCGCCAAACGGCCAAGGCGCTGGGGCTGACCTATGACCAGCTGCGCCATGCGATCAAGAAACACGGCCTGAGTGAATAGGTCCGTGAATAGGCCCGCGAACAGGGAGAGGGTTATGCGCGGAGTGAGGACTGGGCTGGCGGCATTGGCACTGGGACTGTGCGCGACCGCGCCGCTCGCGGCCAAGAGCAAGGCCGGGGAGGAGCCGCCCTTGGGGACAGCGGTGGACGTCACTGATCCAGCCATGCTGGCGGCAATCGCAGAGGCAGAGAGGCGTGGGCGGTTGTTGTGGCTTTACGATCAGGCCGCGTGGCATGCGACTGACGCGATGAGGGCGGATATTGACCCGTCCAAGGTGGCCGGGGCGGCAGGCTACGTCGTCATCCCGCGCGATGGCGATGCGATGCTGGACGTGGTCTTCGTGGCCGAGCGCAAAGAGGCCTTGCTGGAATTTGCGCGCTATACTGTCGATGTGAGCAAGGTGGTCAGCGGCGGGCCGGTGGACGGCGATTTGCCTGCCTTGTCCCCGCTTGCAGAACGCATGTTCAAGGCGCGTGGGCCAGCAATTGAAGCGATGGTCAAAGAGAAATATGGCCTTTGCAGCCGTAGCCCGGCGAACACAGTGACGCTGCCCCCGGACGAGAACGATGTAATCAGCTTCTACCTGCTCACTTCGACCGTCCACGACGATGTCTATCCATTGGGTGGCCACTATCGGGCCGATGTGGATGCAGATAACGAGGTTGTCAGCACGCGCCGCTATATGAAGTCATGCTTCGATATCCAGCTGCCCGGAACGTCCGGGAAAATGCAGGATGGCAAGCGGCCGGTTGCGACTATGGTGACCTATTTGCTCGGCGACCAGCCGAGCGAAATCCATAGCTTCGTGGCGCATTATGTTCCGATGCAAATGCTGATCATCACGGTGAGCAACGAGAAGACATGGAGAGTGGGCAAGGACAAGATTGAGCAAGTCGAGCTGAAAAAGGGTTCCTAGGCTTCGCTCAATTCCACCACCAGCCCCGCCGCCGGGTTCAGCTTGCCCGCCACTGCATCGCGATAGCTGGCCAGTGCGGCGTCTTGTCCGCTGCTTTTCTCGATGTGGAACATGCCCTGCGCGTCAGCCATGAAGCTGCCCCAGGCCGCACCCATACGCTCGGCAAAGCCAGCCGGGCCCCAGTCGCCGATCCGTTTCTGCACCCGGCCCGGCGCGAAGAAGCCGGTGCCGCCTGTGTGCCGCCCGGCTTCGTCACTGGCATCCCAATGCGCCTTGCCCACGACCAGCCGCATGGTCAGATTTTCCCCGAAATGCTCTGCCAGTTCGGCTACAACCTGCGGATTGCCTGCAATATCGACAAAGGCGGTGGGGCGGGCAGGATCGAGCGAGGCAATCGCGTCATAGCCGATCACCCGGTCATACAGGCCATGCCCGTCCAGGAAAGCCTGCCCGGCGGAGGAGGACAAGCCGATCATCTCCGGCTTGCTGCCGCTGCGCGCCCGCATCGAATGGGCAAAGCCGATGGCGGTTTTCGACGACGCGCCTGATGTCACCACTTGCAGCGCGCCGAAATCCCCTTCGTCCTCCAACTGGTCGGCAATCAGCCAGCCCGTGAGGTAAAGCGGGCGGAATACCGGGAACCAGTCGCGCAATTCCTCGCTATAACCATCCAGCCCGGCCAGCGCGACATATTGGTTATAGACCGGCGGCATATCCAGCCGATGCGGGGACTGGTCAGTAAAGCCTGCGGGCGAAGCTTTGCCCGGTGTGAGCAGCACATGCGAAGCGAGCGGGAAATAGCCGTAAAAGACTGCACCCTCTGCCACATCGGGGCAACTGGACGCAGTTATGGTGGCAAAGCCCCACACCGGCAGACGGCCCGCCCCATCGCCGGGGGAGAAGAAATCCCAATAGCCCTTGTCATTGCCAAACAGGCCGGCGGGCTGGCCAAAGGCAGCATAGGTGACATTGTTGGCGGTCATCGCGAAACTGTCGAGCCGGGCCAGAACCTGACCTTCAGCGGGGGCGGGCAGATTTTCATCCACCAGTGCAGCGCTGCTGATATTGCCTTTGTCGATATTGATGGCCCAGCCGGACATGCTCATGCGTTTCTCCTCTTGGGCTGAACATATGCGCTTTGTCAGTGGCCCGTCCAGAGCGGTTTACCCGGTCTTCATTCCCTTGCATTAGTGAGATTGAAACCATCTCTTGCAGTACTGACGGGGTCTGACGTGCCGAAATTCCTGAAGGTCATCTTTGCCATCATCGCCATTGCCGTGCTGGTTTCCGTCATCATGATTGGCGCCGGTGGTTATTGGCTGAGCAACAATACTGACACGATGGCAGAGGCTGCAGTGGAAGCTTCCGGCATCAAGGATGCGGTGGCGGAAAAGCAGCGTATGCAGCGCGATGCGCGATGCAATGATGCGAAGCTGGCCTTTCAGCAGATGTGGGACAAGGCGGTGGACAGCAACAGCGTGGATCAGCACCAGGATATGCTTGATCGCGCAGAACAGGCCATGCAAACCGCCTGCAGTGGATAAGCGACCCGAATAAAGCTTGCTATTCGCGCGGGCTGCGCCTATTTGCGCGCCATCCCGACATTGTCGCGACAACGGAGGGGCTGGCGCCGCAAGGGGCCGGCAC
>JAGREF010000437.1 GCA_020446665.1 Sphingomonadaceae bacterium | reverse complement strand
TATCGACGCGGTTCTGCGCCAGCTGTACCATCTTCGGTTCGACCGAAGCGGCAAAGCGGCCCTGGCGCTTGTACAGCTCGATGATGCGGGCCACGTCAGCGCGCACCTTGGAACGGGTAAATATCTGGCGCGGGGCAAGCTTGATCTCAGGATAGATCTTGTCGTCCTTGAGCCGCTTGTTCCCTTCCATGATGATGCGGTTGATGATCGGGTTTTCAACCACGTCGATCACCACATCGCCGCCATTGTTGCGCACGCTGGCGCTGGCGAACAATTCTGTCGCGTAAAGATCCTTCAGCGCCTGGTCACCGACGGCCTGCGTATAGGTCTGGCCGACGCGCAGCTTGATATAGCTGAGGATCGTCTGCGCTTCGAGACGCTCGGACCCGTTGATGGTGATGGAGCGGATCACATCGCCTTGCGGCGCGGCAGCCGTTGTTTCCGGCAGTGTGCCATCCTGCGCCAGTGCCATTTGCGGCACACCGGCGAGCATTGTCCCCCCCAGCAAAGCGAAGGCGTAGCGCATCGCTGCACCGTTAGAGGATTTGCTGGCCATTTCCCGTCCGATCATAGACACGGTCTTCCCGTCCAAAAATTCCAAGGCGCCGAAAACCCGCTTGCCTGCAAGACGGGCAGAATCCGGCAAATGCCGCCCTTGCCCGATGCAGTGCCCCCAATCAAGCAGGTGGTTGGTCCAATCGTCGCCAGTCAGGCTCCTGTCCCCGACTATCCGCCCAAAAGCGGCAGGGAAATGATGTCATTGACTGTTACGAAAAGCATCAGTGCAAGCACGAGTACGATGCCGGTCCTATACGCCCACTCCATTGCTTGCGGGCCCACTGGCTTACGGCGGATCGCTTCCGCCGCGTAGAATGCCAGGTGCCCGCCGTCGAGAGCGGGGATTGGCAGCAGGTTAATGAATGCCAAGTTAATCGAGATCAGCGCCGCGAATGCGACAAAGGCCTGCGGGCCAAGACTGAGCTGTTCGCCGGAATATTTGGCAATCTTTACCGGCCCGCCCAGTTCGCGCACTGACCTGTCACCGGTGAAAATCTGCCCGATTCCCGTGACCATCATCTTCACCAGATCGCCGGTCTGCTTGAACGCAAGCGGCACGGCTTCGCCAATCCCGACCGGCACCACCTTGGGCTCAGCGGCATAGATACCCAGCCGGCCAACCCGCGATTCATTGCCGAAACGGTCTTTTTCAAGGCTCTCGGCCAGTTTGACCGGGATGGTCAGTTCCTGCCCGTCGCGTTCCAGCGTGATCTGCACTGTCTGGCTGGGGAACATGATCACCTTGTTGGTGATTGCGCCCCATTGCTCGATCCGGTCCCCGTCAATCGCGGTGATCCGGTCACCCTCCTTCAACCCGGCTTCGCGTGCAGCGGAAACCGGGGAGAAGCCGCCTACTTCCGTGCTCGCTTCGAGCTTGCCATAGGCGACACTGAACGACGCAAAGATAGCCAGCGTTACCAATATGTTGGTCGCCGGACCTGCGAAGACGATCAGCGC
>JAGREF010000436.1 GCA_020446665.1 Sphingomonadaceae bacterium | reverse complement strand
ATGTCAATTTCGGCCTGTTCCCGCCCTTGGCCGGAAAAGTGCACAAGAAAGCTCGCAAGGAAGCTTACACCAACCGCGCCAAGGCCGACTTTGGCGAATGGATGAAGTCCGCCGAGCTCCAGCCAGCCTAGCAGCGACAGGCCGGCTTCCTCACGTTCCGCTTGGGGGCTGTCGTCGCGAATTCCGCTTCGGACAGTTCATTGTCCTTGTTCGCATCCGCCCCTTCAAAACGGTCGACCGTCGCCACCGCCCACTCCTCGAACGTCAGGAGGTTGTTCCCGTCCTTGTCGAGCTTTCGGAAAGCATCAGTGCGCGTTGAGAGCATTTCCGTGCGGGAAATCTTGCGGTCGCGATTTCGGTCATAACGGAAGAAACGGCGCTCTTCGCGGGTCAGCTCTGTCGCTTCGGGCGGCGCGGGGCCGGTCATGCCAGAGACATCGGCTTCCGGCAGGCTGTCTTCAGGTGCCATGGCTGGGACCGGCTCCGGCGGCGGTGCACCCCGTTCGACTTCAGCCCTGCCCTGCCACCAGAACAGCCCGACGCCGACCATCAGCAAGGTCAGGAAAGCACCCAAGATCGCACGGTTCATCGCCATCCTCCGTTAGCGCAGCGCAGCATAGCCTAACGCCCGAACATGCCAAGCCGCAGCACCGCCAGCGTCGCGCTTCGGCTGCCCAGCATTTCCGGATCGCCCCGTTTCGCGGCGCGGCGCGCAAGCCCGTCCAGCACCGCCAGCGGCCGCAAGGGCCGAGGTAAGCGAACTGCTGGTGATTGGGCGACATGTTCCTGCACAAGACCGCCCAGCATGTCCCGCTCAACTGGTGTGGAAAGTTTCCCCCACAGATCAACCAGAGCCCAACGCCGCGCCGCCGCCTCAGCCGGGCTGGCAGCGCCCCCTGCCCCCTGCAAGCGCGCGAGGCCCGCAAAGGCATCAGCGCGGCCCTGCGCAAAGGCCAGGGCAGAGGCTGCAGACAGAGGCGGTTCCACCAGCAATTCCTCCCAGCCGGAAACCAGCGCCTGCAAGGCTGGATCAATCCCCTGACAATGCTGGCCCAGCGCATCGAGGATCGGGTCCCCCCTTGCCCGCATGGTAACCGGTTTGCCCAGCTCATCCCGCCACCAGGCCAGGCGAATTTGCGCCAGCATCGGCTCATTTGCCTGTGCGACCAGCTGGCCCAGACGGGCATCGAAGGCAAAGAACAGACCAAACATGAACCGCGCCTCGCCCGCACCATAGCCGAGGGCGAGACGCTGAATGAGCGGAAGGTCAGGCGGGTTGGCAAAATCCATGGGCGTTCGCGCTTTCAACCGGAGCTTTGGGAAAGGTCAAGCCGAACCGCCATTTCGGGATAAGAACGATCCCCTTTTGGCTAACAAATCCTTCATTAACTACGAGCATTGGGTTATTGCAAACCACATATGGTCCATTGGCATAGTTGAGTGGGTGTGTCTCACGCAACGGGTAATGAAAAATGGGCAAATTCAGCAGTTTCTGCAAGCGACTCCGCCGGGACAAGAGCGGCAATGCAGCCATGATCGTGGCGCTGGGTATCCCTGCGCTGATCGGCGGCACCGGGCTCGCCGTGGATACAGCCCAATGGTATCTGTGGAAGCGTGAGCTGCAATTTGCCGTTGACCAGGCGGCGATTGCAGGTGCCTGGGCCCGTTCTGATGAGGATACGGAAGACAGCTATATCGAGCGGGCTTCGCAGGAATTTACTGCAAACCTCACCGTGGTGGCTGATTTCGCGACCCAGCCGACTGTGCAGCTCGCCAATTTCTCTGGTGGTTCAGGCAACAGCGTGGCGGTTTCAGCCACGGCGACCAGACACCTGCCCTTTTCCGGCTTCCTCACCGGTGAAGCAGCAACGATCTATGCCTATGCGCAAGCGAGCTTTGAAGAGGGGGCGACTTTCACTTCCTGCCTCATCGCGGTTGATGATGATGCCGATGGGGCCATCACCATTGGCGGTTCCTCCGTCCTGACGGCCAGCTGCGGCCTTGCCGCGCTTTCCACCAGCGACGAAGCGATCAGGGTCAACGGCAATCCGGAGATCGACGCCGGCTGGGTGCTTGCCGCTGGCGGGATCGACGACTGGTTCGATACCAATACCGACGATACCGTCCTGGAACATCTGGAAGGTCTGACGGACCCGTTCGAGGATCTCTCCCCCCCGAACCCGACGGAAAGCCAGGTGGCGCGCACCTATAGCTGCACCGCACCCACGCCGCAGACCACCGCAGATGTCTATGAGGTAGTGACCTATAGCTACAGCTATTATCGCGGGGCCAACCAGAACAATGCGAACCCTTATAACTACTCCAATCCACGGCCCAGCAGCTCGGTAGAAGCGACAAGGCTTGACCAGATCGTGCCGGCCGGAACCAATGACGGCACGGTAACCACCACTTCAACCAGCTGGACCAATATTTCTGGCAATGGTGGCAACCGTATCTGGGAAGTGCGCACCACCACAACGGCCACGACCTATTCCAACACCTACACGGATAATGGCGTGCCGCAGGGTACCATGCTGCCCGGCACTTACACCGGCGGCATGCACATTGGCTGTAACACGACCTTCTCAACCGGTGTCTATATCCTCAACGGCGGAACTCTGAAGATCACTGGCCAGTATGAAGTGACCGGGTCCAACGTGATGTTCGTCCTCAAGAATGGCGCCAGCATCGATATCGCCGGTGGCGCCAATATCAATCTGACCGCCATCCAGGCGTCTGACCTGATTGCTCGCGGCGTTACCGCTGCACAGGCGGACAAGCTGGCGGGGATGCTGGTGTTTGAAGACCGGGACTCCACGGCCGGCGGCAACGGTAACAAGATCAATGGCAATTCCGCCACGATCCTGAATGGCACGATTTACCTGCCCAATAGCGGAATTGATTTCTCCGGCACGGCATCGGTAACCAGCCAGTGCCTGATGATCGCGG
>JAGREF010000048.1 GCA_020446665.1 Sphingomonadaceae bacterium | reverse complement strand
TGGGGCAATTTCCCGCAGACCTATTCGCTGGTTGGCGTCATCAATTGCGCGGGACTGCTGTCGAAAAGCTGGAGCGATATACGATGAGCCGGCTGGTGGTCATATCGAACCGCGTCGCCGTTCCCAAGGCACGCGGGGCGGCCGGGGCGCAGGGAGGTCTGGCCGGGGCACTGAATGCCGCGCTGAAGAAGAATGGTGGCACATGGTTCGGCTGGTCGGGGCAGGAAATCGACGAATTCACCGGCAATATCAACATGCAGCGCCATGATGGCGTGACAACGGCGACCATCGATCTGGAACAGCAGGACGTCGACGAATATTACAACGGATACGCCAACTCCACCTTGTGGCCGCTGTTCCATTACCGCATCGACCTGACCGAATATGAGCGCGAATTCGGGCGCGGTTATGAACGGGTGAACCAGCGTTTTGCAGATAGTGTTGCGCCGCTGATCGAACCTTCAGACATGGTCTGGGTGCATGATTACCATTTGATCCCGCTGGGTGAGCGGCTGCGTGCGCACGGTCTGAAGAACCGGATCGGATTCTTCCTGCACATCCCCTGGCCGCCGACCCGGCTATTCGTGTCGCTGCCCTATCACGAACGGCTGGTGCGCACGATGCTGGCTTATGATCTTCTCGGCTTCCAGACGACCGAGTGGCTGGAGAGCTTTCTCCACTATTGCCGCAAGGAGTTGGGCGCGCAGGTGGATGAGCAAACCGGTACGATCGATTTTGAAGGGCGGACAGTCATTGCCCGCGCTTATCCTATCGGGATCGATTTCGATCACCTGTCGGCTGAAGCGGCAACCGAGGAAGCAAAGCAGGCGGAACAACGCATCCTTGTCAGCACGCGGGATCGGACCGCGATGCTGGGGGTGGATCGGCTGGACTACACCAAGGGTCTGCCAGAGCGGATTGACGGGATCGGGCGCTTTTTTGACCAATATCCGGATCGTGTGCGCGACCTGGTCTACATCCAGATCGCGCCGCCCAGCCGCGAGGATGTGGAATCCTATCAGAACATCCGCGCGCTGCTTGAGCAGAAAACCGGGCAGATCAATGGGGCACGGTCGGAGGTTGATCTCGTTCCGATCCGCTATGTCAACAAGGGGCACTCGCTGGCCGAACTATGCGGATTCTATCGTGGCTGCAAAATCGGGCTGGTGACGCCGCTGCGTGACGGGATGAACCTGGTAGCCAAGGAATATGTTGCGGCGCAGGACCCTGCTGATCCGGGGGTCTTGATCCTGTCCCGCTTTGCCGGGGCAGCGCAGCAATTAGAGGACGCCGTACTGGTCAATCCGCATAGCCCCGATGATCTGAGCCACGCGATCAAGTCCGCACTCGACATGCCGTTGGCCGAACGCAAGGCACGGTGGGGAAAGCTGATCGTGAGCGTAATGGACGAGAATGTACAAGCCTGGACAGAGAATTTCTGCCGCGATCTCGCCAGCCAGTAGGGTGCGGACCCATAAATCACGCTTTCGAGGTTTGAGGCAAAATGGCTCAGTGCAAGGAGGAGAGGTGCAGGAATATGTCCATCTTTCAAACCGATCCGGTATTCCAATCGGAATTTGGGCACTGGGCCATTTTGGTCAAATCCCTCCGGGACGCCGGAATGACTTCCATCTCGACCAAAAACACGCTTGGAAAGGCATCCAGCCTTCCCGGCGCATGTTTTCGTCCGTCATGTTCGTCATTCCGGTGCCTCGACAGCGAGATTTATGAGTCCGCACCCTAGTTCAGGCTCGCTTTGCTGACCCGTGGGTTGAGTGCCAGTAATGTGCCCGGCTACCCGTCGCCTGCAATATCGCATCGACCCGCCCGACCAGCACCGCAGGCATGGTGGGTTTGGGTAAAACCTCCTGCGCAGAAGGCAGCATCGCGCTTTGCAGGCCGAGCAAGATAATGGGTAGCTGGTGATATTCGTCGGACAGGCGCAATTCCCGCATCAGCGCAGCGCTCGATCCGGCCGGCAGTGACGCAGAAAGGAGCAGCAGGTCAGGTTGCTTGTGTGACAAGAGGCTGCGCGCGCTTTGCACATCGTGCACGGAGCCGCATGAATGGCCAGCCTGCACCAGCGCATCACTGGCGATTTCCGCAGATAGGTAATCCTCATCGACGATCAGTATATAGGCCATGGCTGTCTGGTTCCCGAGTATTCTTCCATCATGGTTGGCAGGGTGTAAGCAAACACGGTTGGCGTCGCGTCACTCACCGGCTCCGTGAAAACCCGTGGATCGCCGGTTTGCTTGCTTGCCAACTGCGTTCCGGCTTGGCACCGCCTTGCCATGACCAAGGACAGACTGCTCCCTCTCGAAGGAATCCATAATTTCCGCGACTATGGTGGTTATGCGACCGTGGATGGCGGGCGGGTGCGGAGCGTGGTCCTCTGGCGTTCGGGGCAGCATCATGAAGCGACCGATGCGGATCTTGCGGTGTTGGCGGAAATTGACTTCGCGAACATCGTTGACTTGCGCGGATCCAGCGAGCGCAATGGTTTCCCTTGCCGTCGGCCAGAGGGCTTTGCCGCGCAAGTCGTCTTCTATGATGGCGAGACGACCAATCGAGCACCGCATGAAGAGGCGGAGCAGGGAGAACCAACGCCGGAACAGGCGCATTTGCGCATGGTAAAGCTCTATCGTCGCATGCCCTATAACCCGCCGATGCTGGCAATTTTTCGCGACTATTTCACCGCGCTGTCAGAGGGGAAGGGGACCAGTCTTGTCCATTGCTTCGCCGGTAAGGACCGGACCGGCGTCGCGGTGGCGTTGCTCCATCATGCGCTGGGCGTCCATCCCGACGATGCGATGGCCGATTACTTGCTGACCAATCTCGCCAATGAGAACAGCGATGTCCTCGCGCGCCAATCAGCGCGGCTGTTCGCGAAGCGTCCAGGCAATGCCAGGGGTGAGGCGTTGAAGGTGCTGCTGGGCACGGATGAGGCATTTCTCCTTGCAGCCTTCGAACGGATTGCCGACGAACACGGCAGTATCGACGCCTATCTCGAAGACATGCTGGGTGTGGACAGCGTGAAGCGAGAGGCCTTGCGCAACGCCTTGCTCATATAGATATGGGCCGCATATCCAAACCTGCCGCCAGGAAAGACAGAACATGACCACGCACACCACCCGAATGCTGATTATTGGCTCTGGTCCGGCAGGGCTCAGCGCTGCAATCTATGGCGCGCGCGCCGGAATGGAGCCGATTGTTGTGCAGGGCCTGCAGCCGGGAGGCCAGTTGACCATCACCACCGATGTGGAGAATTATCCTGGTTTCCGTGACGTGATTCAGGGTCCCTGGCTGATGCAGGAAATGCAGGCGCAGGCAGAACATGTCGGCACGCGGATGATGTGGGACACGATCACAGAGGTTGATCTTGAGAACGGGTCGCCATTTACCGCGACGGGTGACAGCGGTGATGAATATGTCGGCGATGTGCTGGTGATTGCGACCGGCGCGCAGGCCAAGTGGCTGGGTGTGCCGGGCGAACAGGAACTGGGCGGGAAGGGTGTCTCTGCCTGCGCCACCTGTGACGGGTTCTTCTATCGCGGCAAGAAAGTGGCGGTGATCGGCGGCGGCAATACTGCGGTGGAGGAAGCGCTCTATCTCACCAATCACTCCGACGACGTGACTCTGATCCATCGGCGCGATGAGCTGCGATCAGAGAAGATCCTGCAGGATCGCCTGTTTGCCAATGACAAGATTACGCCGCTCTGGAACAAGAGTGTGAAACGGTTCGTGGCCGGTGAGGATGGCACGCTTGGCAGCCTCGAACTGGTTGATACGGTCACCGGTGAGATCAGTATGTTGGAAGTGGACGGGGCGTTCGTTGCCATCGGCCATGCCCCTTCGACTGAGTTGTTCAAGGGCAAGCTGGAAACCGATGGCGGCGGCTATCTGGTGGTGGAACCGGGCACGCCCAAGACAGCTATTCCCGGCGTATTTGCCTGCGGTGACGTAATGGACCACACCTATCGTCAGGCGGTGACTGCCGCCGGTACGGGCTGCATGGCCGCGCTCGATGCGGAGCGTTTCCTCGCGACCCGCGACCATGCAGCAAAGACGACCGAACCTGCAGAGTAGCGCTTCCGCGAGGTCCGGCCGCCTATTCGTTCACTCGTCTAGCCAAACAGCGCCATGGCTGCATGGAGGATGAGTGCAATCAGGACAACGCTGGACAGGGCGAACAGCACGAAGCGCACCATCACCTTGTTCGCGGTTGCCTGCACCAGTGAATGGATCACGCGCAGACCGACATAGATCCACGCCAGCAGGGCGTTCAGCCCGTCACCCTGGCCGATCACGGCAAGCGTGATGGCGATGGCATAGAACACCGTCGGCGCTTCATGCAGATGGTTGTAATTATGGGCCTTCCACTGGACACTCGGGTCGAGGGTCTTGTCCAGCGAGGCATCGGGATCGCGCACCAGCTCGTCGAGATCGACCTTTGCCTTGCTCATGGCCGGGATGCGGGTGGCATACATCCATGCCCACATCACCATCGTCCAGGCAGCCAGCGCCACCACGGGTTTGAGGATTTCCATTCCGATCATGCGACAACTCCGGGATTGGCAAAGAGTGTGAGGGCGACCGCACGATAAGCGAGATACATCAATGCGAAGGTCGCCAGGAGGAAGATCATGAAACGGATCTTCACGACATTGATGGTCGCCTGATAGACCGAATGGACAATGCGCAGTCCGACATAGATCCATGCCGCCAGTACATCCCCGCCACTCGCCCCCATCATCGCGAGAATGATGACAGTGGGATAGAAGATGGTCGGCTGTTCCATCAGATGATCATGATTATGGGCCTTCCAGTTCACCTTGTCCGGCAAGATCCCATTGAGATCGCGGCCCCGGCCGCCCGGTTTCGCATCGGCGACGCTGCTGCCCATTTTGGCCATGGCGGGAAAGCGTGTGCCCGCAGTCCAGAACAGCATGATGAGCGACCACACCACCAGAATGGCGGCGGGTGCGAACATTTGCGCTTGCATAGGTTTCTCCCCCTTTTTCTCCGACAGGCAGAGTGCTTTGCTTGCCTTTGATTGTCAAATGCAACTTATCCCGCTGCAATGGTATGAGCAAAAGCCGCCGGATCGACATTGCCGCCGGTCAGCATCACTACTGTATCGCTATCCAACTGCACCTTGCCCGCCAGCGCAGCGGCCAGTGCTGCCGCACCGCCCGGTTCGACCACCAGATGCAGTTTCGCAAAGGCATAGCGTTGAGCGACGCGCACTTCCTCGTCGGCCACGGTCACGCCCGGTTCTGCGCGGCCACGCAGCAGCGACAGGTTGATCGCTTTGGTCGCCGTGGGTTGCAGCGCATCGCAGATGGTCGCGGGTGCATCAGGCGCCGCCTGCACCAGCTCGCCGCGCGCGATTGACTGGCCGACCATGTCCCACCCGACAGGCTCCACCGGCACGATCGCGCTGTCCGGGCAGGCGAGGGCGAGGCCAGCGGCCAGCCCGCCACCCCCGCAACATGCGACGATGCGCGAAGGTGCGCGGCCCAGTTGCTGCATGATCTCGATCCCCGCGCTGCCTTGCCCTTCGATCACCCAGGGATCGCCAAAGGCATGGACGAGCACCGCGCCGCTCTGTTCCACCAGCGTGGCCGCCACTGCATCGCGATCCTCTCCGGGGCGATCATAGAGCACGATCTGCGCACCCAGCGCCCGCGTCGCATCGAGCTTCACCTGCGGCGCATCGCGCGGCATCACGATGGTGGCGGCGATCCCCAGCCGCTTTGCCGCCCAGGCCACGCCCTGCGCATGGTTGCCGCTGGACACGGCGACAACCCCGCGCGCCCGCTCGTCATCGGTAAGCGCACTCAGCCTGTGCCATGCGCCGCGTATCTTGAACGCGCCGATGGGCTGCAGCACCTCGGCCTTGGCCCATAGCTGCACCCCGCCAATCTCCAGCGGCAGCAGCGGGGTGGGCGGCAGGATCGCCGCGATCTTGCGTGCTGCTTCCAACACGCCTGCATGGTCCGGAATCCGCTCAGCCTGCATGGGGCTCTCCATGTGCGATGTCACACTTGTCACACTGTCCAGAGGTGAGAAAGCAGACTTGGCGTAAACAGCCATACCGATCGTAGAAAGGTGAGGGTGAAAAACGAAGCATGAGCACTTGATGCCTGATATGCGGTGAGTAGGAAATCATAACCAGTGGAGGGGGGCTGATCCCACTATATATTCGTCATTGCGAGCGGCGCAGCCGCGCGGCAATCCAGGGTGGCGATGATCCGCTCTGGATTGCTTCACCCGCTTGGCGGGTTCGCAATGACGAAGTCGGGGGGTGAGGCAGACCTTCAAGGCAGGCTGTCTATTCGCGTTGAATTGGCAATTTCGATTTGACCCATCTTCCCCTAATGAGGCGCACAAGATTCGTTTCCGGAGAAACAAGAAATGTCCACAGTACTCGTTATCGGTGCCGGCGGTGTCAGCTCGGTCTGCGTCCACAAGATGGCTTTCAACCCCGGCATTTTCAGCGACATTCATCTCGCCAGCCGTACCAAGAGCAAATGCGATGCCATTGCAGCCAGCGTCAAGGAGCGCTGCGGGGTGGATGTGGCGACGTACGAGATCGACGCAGAAGAAGTGCCCGCGATGGTCAATCTGATCCGCAAGGTGCAACCCAGCCTGGTCGTCAATCTGGCGCTTCCCTATCAGGATCTGCCGATCATGGATGCCTGCCTCGAAGCGGGCGTGAACTATCTCGACACCGCCAATTACGAACCGAAGGACGAAGCGAAGTTCGAATATAGCTGGCAATGGGCCTATCATGACCGGTTCAGGGAAGCGGGGATCATGGCGCTGCTCGGCTCAGGCTTCGATCCGGGCGTCACCAGCGTCTTCACCATGTGGCTGAAGAAGCACAAGCTGAAGACCATCCGCACGCTCGACATTCTCGATTGCAATGGCGGCGATCATGGCCAGCATTTCGCCACCAACTTCAACCCGGAAATCAACATCCGCGAAGTAACCGCGCCTGCGCGGCACTGGGAGAATGGCGAATTTGTCGAGACTCCGGCGATGGCGAAGAAGGTCGAGTTCGACTTCGAAGCCGTTGGGCCGAAGAACATGTACATGATGTATCACGAGGAGTTGGAAAGCCTCGCCAAATTCAACCCGGAACTGGAACGCGCGCGGTTCTGGATGACCTTTGGCGATGCCTATATCACCCATCTGACCGTGCTGCAGAATGTCGGCATGACGCGGATCGACCCGGTGAAATACAAGGGGCAGGAAATCATCCCGCTGCAATTCCTCGCCGCCGTGCTGCCGCAGCCGGAAACGCTGGGCGAAACGACCAAGGGCAACACCAATATCGGCTGCATCGCCACGGGTGAGGCGCTGGATGGCTCAGGCGAGAAGACCTTCTACATCAAGAATATCTGCTCGCATGA
>JAGREF010000047.1 GCA_020446665.1 Sphingomonadaceae bacterium | reverse complement strand
GAATATGATCTCGACCTGTTCAACATCGTTGCCGTGTCCGATTTCAACATGGGCGCGATGGAGAACAAGGGGCTCAACGTCTTCAACACCAAATATGTTCTGGCTGACCCTGACACCGCGACCGATGGCGATTTCGACGCGGTCGAAGGGGTGATTGCGCATGAATATTTTCACAACTGGTCGGGCAACCGGATTACGTGCCGCGACTGGTTCCAGCTGAGCCTGAAGGAAGGCTTCACGGTGCTGCGTGACCAGCTGTTCAGCCAGGACATGGGCAGCGAACCGGTCAAGCGGATCGAGGATGTGCGCGTGTTGCGTGGAGTGCAGTTCCCGGAAGACAGCGGCCCGCTGGCCCATCCGATACGGCCCGATTCCTATCAGGAAATCAGCAACTTCTACACCGCGACCGTCTATAACAAGGGGGCCGAAGTGATCCGCATGATGCGGACCATGTGCGGGCCGGAAGCCTTTCGTAAGGGCACCGACCTCTATTTTGACCGCCACGATGGCGAAGCGGCAACCTGCGAGGATTTCGTCAAGGCCATCGAGGATGGCACGGGCATGGATCTCGCCCAGTTCCGCCTGTGGTATTCGCAGGCAGGCACACCCAAGGTCGAGGTTTCGCTGGACCATTCGGGCAACAAAGCAACGCTGCGGCTGAAGCAGCATGTCCCGCCAACACCGGGTCAGCCCGTCAAGCAGGCCATGCCGATCCCGCTGCGGATCGCCCTGTTTGATCGCGCCACCGGCAGCCATGGCGGGGAGCAATTGGTGGTTCTCGACAGCGTCGAATCGACATTCGACTTCGATGGTTTTGCCGAAGCACCTGTCCTTTCGATCAATCGGGGCTTTTCCGCGCCGGTCACGATCGAGCGCCATGTGCCTCGCGACGATCTCGTATTCCTTGCGGCCAAGGATGATGATCCCTTTGCTCGCTATGAAGCGATGCAGGAACTGGTTGTCTCGCATCTCGTCGCGGCGGTTGGCGAAGGGCTGGACGAGGGTGAACGCGCAGCCGGGGAGGCAGCAATTGCAGGCGCGCTGCAGGCAGTGCTGGCGGATGATGCGCTGGATGATCTGATGCGCGGAGAGCTGATGATCCTGCCCAGCCAGTCCTATCTGGCGGAGCAATTGCTGGTCGCCGATCCCGGCCGCATCCATGCCGAACGCGAGGCGCTGAAGGCCCGTCTGGGCCATGCGCTCCAGGCGGAGCTGGTCGCCATGCATGAGCGGGCCAGCGTGGTGGACTTCAGCCTCGACGCAGAGGCTAAGGGCGCACGTAAGGTCAAGACGCAGGCGCTGGTCTATCTCGCAGCAGGCAATCCGGGGCTGGCAGCGGAAATGGCAGCAGCGCAATATGATGCGGCGGATAATATGACGGACCGGCAGGGCGCGCTGATGGTGCTGACCGGGCTAGATAGCGTGGAACGCACCGCGCGGTTGCTCGACTTCTATAACCGGTATCGCGGTAATGATCTGGTGGTGGACAAGTGGTTTGCGCTGCAGGCATCCAGCCTCCACCCGCACGCGCTGGAGCATGTGCAGGCGCTTGCCAAACATGCCGATTTCACGCTGCGCAATCCGAACCGGGTGCGCTCGCTCTACATGGCTTTCGCAGGCAACCCCCATGCATTCCACGCGGCGGATGGCGCTGGCTACCGGATGGTTGCCGACCTGATCCTTGCGCTTGATCCGATCAATGCGCAGACGGCGGCGCGCTTTGTCCCGCCGCTGGGGCGCTGGCGCCGGGTCGAACCGGACCGGGCGGCGCTGATGCGCGGTGAGCTGGAACGGATTGCTGCTGCGCCCAGCCTGTCACGCGATACATTCGAACAGGTGAGTCGCAGCCTTGGCTGAGCCGGTCGAAGTTAGTCGCGCTGCGGTTCTGGAGGGTATTCCGCACGGCTTTCTTGGTCGCCGAGGCGGGGTTTCGACCGGACTGGTCGCAGGGCTCAATGTTGGCATCGGGGCCGACGACAATGTCGATTCGATCATCGATAACCGCCGCCGCGCTGTCGAAGCGGTGGCACCCGGCGCGCAGCTGGTCGCCTGTTACCAGGTGCATTCGCCTGATGTCGTCGCTGTCTTTGAACCATGGGGCGATGATGCGCGGCCCAGAGCTGATGCGCTGGTGACCGACCGACCGGAAATGGTGCTGGGCATTGTTACCGCCGATTGCGCCCCGATCCTGCTGGCTGACCGCGCAGCTGGCGTGATTGGCGCGGCTCATGCCGGCTGGCGCGGCGCGCATGGTGGCGTGGCGGAAAATACGGTGGAGGCGATGTGCGCACTGGGTGCGCGGCGTGAACGGATCGCAGCCGCCATCGGTCCTTGCATCGCGCAGTTCAGCTATGAAGTGGATGATGGCTTCCGGGCGCAATTCACCCAAGAGGATGAGCGCTTCTTCGCGGTCGGCAAGCCGGGTCACTGGCAATTTGATCTGGAAGCCTATGTCGCCGCGCGGCTGGCGCGCGCAGGGGTTGGCCGGATTGAGCCGCTGGGACTTGATACCTATGCCGCACCGGATCGTTTCTTTTCCTTTCGCCGTGCAACCCATGCCGGGGAGCCGACCTATGGCAGGCAGTTTTCCCTTATTGCGAATGAGTCGCCCTGAATTTGGGGCATTACACGCCGGAAAAGGCGAAAATGGCGGTTGGCAATACCGTTCATTGTGTTTACAGGCTCGCCCAAACCGGCACTGGTCAGGCCTGGAGGGGGCTGTCCGGCAATGCCGCAGACAGGGGCGTTCTCTTCTCGCGGTACGGTTGAAAAACCCCGGATTTTGCCGGTTCTGGCAGAGTTCGGTAAGGCAAGTGTTACAGGTAAGGCAGGTCTGATGGCTGAAACCACTGTCACCGCGACTCCCGAAAGTGCCGAAGGCACTGAAGAGGGTGTGCGTCGGCGCGACTTCATCAACGTAGCGGCAGTGAGCGCTGCCGGTGTCGGCGGTCTTGCGACTCTGTTGCCGCTGATCAGCCAGATGGCACCCAGTGCCGATGTGCTGGCAGAAAGCTCCACTGAAGTGGACGTTTCGGGCATCGAATCCGGGCAAGCAATCAAGGCGGTCTTCCGCAAGCAGCCGCTGTTTGTGCGTCGCCTGACGGCGAAGGAAATCGAAGAAGCGAATGCAGTGGATGCTGGTGGCCTGCGTGATCCGCAGACGCTGGCCGAGCGTACGCTGGAAGGCCATGAAGACCTTCTCGTCACCATGGGCGTCTGCACCCATCTCGGCTGCGTACCGCTGGGCGCTGCCGAAGGTGAGAACAAGGGCGAATTTGGCGGCTATTTCTGTCCCTGCCATGGGTCGCATTACGACACGGCAGGCCGTATCCGCAAAGGTCCGGCGCCGCTGAACCTTGAAGTGCCGGAATACGCCTTCATCACTGATTCCGTCATTCGCGTCGGCTGAGGAAAGAGAGAACGATGAGCTTCCCCTGGGCCAAGGAATATACTCCGACCAATCCGCTGATGAAGTTTCTCGACGAGAAGCTTCCCATGCCGCGCCTCGTCTATAATGCGATTGGCGCTGGCTATCCGGTTCCCCGCAATCTCAGCTATATGTGGAACTTCGGCGTGCTCGCCGGTTTCTGCCTTGTGCTGCAGATCGTCACCGGCGTCATTCTGGCGATGCATTATGCGGCCAATGATGCCGTGGCCTTCAGCTCGGTCGAGCATATCATGCGCGATGTGAACTGGGGCTGGCTGATGCGCTATGCTCACGCTAACGGCGCAAGCTTCTTCTTCATCGTGGTCTATTTCCACATTTTCCGCGGCTTCTTCTACTCTTCGTACAAGGCGCCGCGCGAAATGATCTGGATCCTGGGCGTGGTGATCTTCCTGCTGATGATGGCCACTGCCTTCATGGGCTATGTGCTGCCCTGG
>JAGREF010000435.1 GCA_020446665.1 Sphingomonadaceae bacterium | reverse complement strand
TGTAATCGCCGGTCACGCCGTTCACACCGTGCCCGATCAGTTCAGTCACCAGCACGCCCTCTGCAATATCCGCGATAAGCTCGTCCCGCGTCGCGCTGCCCGCAGCCATCGTGACATTGGACGGCCCCGCGCCCGGTGCGCCGCTGCCGCCGCGTGTGGCATGGCCAGTGGGCGCAATGCCCAGTTGGCGGGCGGAGGACAGATTGGTCAGCCAGCCGGTCAATTTGCGATCCTTCACCAAAGCGCGGGCGGAAACGGGCAAGCCTTCGCCATCAAAAGGATGCGAACGCAGGCCGCGCACGATCAGCGGATCTTCATGGATTTCCAGCTCGGCGGGGAACAGCTCTTCCCTTAGCCGGTCAAGCAGGAAGCTGGACCGGCGCGCAATCGCTGTGCCGGACATGGCACCAATCAGATGGCCCAGCAAGCTGGCGGAAACGCGCTTGTCGAACACCACCGGCATGGGGCCACTTTTGAGCGAGGCGGGGTTCAACCGCGCAACCGCCCGCGTCCCTGCCAGCTCGCCAATTTCGCCCGGCCCCGGCAAATCCGCCTGATGGCGGGTGCTGCGCCAGGCATAATCGCGCTGCATGGCCGAGCCTTCCCCCGCGATCACGCTGGCGCTGAGCGAATGACTGGTCGCGCCATAGGCCCCGGCAAAGCCATTGCTGGTCACCAGTCCGGCCACGCTGCGACCGAAACCGGCAGAGCCGCCTTCGCTATTGGTCACGCCTTTGATTGCGCGCGCGGCATCTTCCGCCTCCAAGGCACGGGCGCGCAGATCGGCCGGACTTGGCTCCAGCGAATCTTCGAGATCCAGATCAGCCCATGGCCCGCTCGCCAGCAAATCCGCGTCTGCTATCGCGGAATAGGGATCTTCCGGCGCGAGCCGCGCCATCGCCACTGCGCGCTCGGCCAGTTCCTTCATCGCCGCGGCGGAGAAATCGCTGGTCTGGATAGAGGCGGAGCGCTGGCCGACAAAGACGCGCAGCCCGACCTCTTCGCTTTCGGAGCGCTCGACATCTTCCAGCTTGCCCAGTCGCACGCTGACGCTTTCGCTCGACTGCGCGCTGGCGACAGCATCGGCGCTGTCCGCCCCGGCGCGGCGCGCGGACTCTATCAGCTGGGCACAGCGATCCTGTGCGGTGGCGGCGTCAATCATGCAGATACTCCGGGGCAATTGGATGCGCCCGAACTAGGGATGCCAGCCGCGCAGCACAATGGGCGCGGCGACAGACGGGGCGAGTTTCCACCCCGCCGGCTGATTACATCAGATAGGCAATGCCTTTGAACAGGCCCGTCAGCAGGAAAGGCAAGCCAATGGCGAGCAGCCACAGGCCCATCTGGTCCCGCCGGAAAGCGGCCTGCCATGCGGGATTGGCGGCTTCCTCTTCGCTGAGGAATTGCCAGCGCTTCTCAAACCAGCGGCAGGCCGGAATGATCGCCCCGACCAGCACCACCAGCGCGAAATAGGGAAGCAGGGACGACGCCCCGCCTTTCAGCGCGCCGACCGTCACGAAAATCTGCAGAGCCGTATAGATCAGCAGGGCCCAGGCGACATTATCGCTCATGCGGCGGCGCCAATCGAGCCTCCGGACATGGTGGTTCTGCTGGCGTTGCGCCTTATGCAGGGTCTTGTTCATGCGACCGACTCCCCTTTCCTCTCCGGCGCACTGTATTCCAAAATAAGCTTTGGCGATCAAGTGCGGTAAGATTCTTGCGGAAAGCGTCACAAAGTGGCGCAGTCTGATTCCGGTTTATGCAGGAATCCTGCCAAACGGGAAAATGCGGGGTTTAAAGCCGCGCAGGCAATGCTAAAGCTGCCCGTGATGACGACATTGGCTGAAACGCAAAACAAGGCTGCCGAACCGTTCGAGACGCATGAAGGGCTCGGCGAACAGGGCGGTCTGGAAGTAATCTCCAT
>JAGREF010000046.1 GCA_020446665.1 Sphingomonadaceae bacterium | reverse complement strand
CCGCTGATGGTGCTGTTCAAGGATGGCAAGCCGGTCGCGCAGAAGCTGGGTGCAGCGCCCAAGGGTGCACTGAAGTCCTGGCTCGAAGGCGAGCTTTAAGCCAATCCCGCAATCCGTTCCGCCAGCTCGTCAAACAGGGCAGGGCTGGCGGCACCGATCAGGCCAATCCGGTCATGCTCATCCACGCGATAGGCTGAGCCATCGGGCCGCGCGGCCTTGCCACCTGCTTCATTGAGCCACAATACGCCTGTCGCATGGTCCCATGCGAGTGTGCGTTTAAACACGGAAATGTCGTTCACCCCCAGCGCGAGGCGCGGATATTGCTCTGCTGCGCAGCGTGGAATGTCGACCATCCGGTAATGCGGGGCGAGATGGCGCTTGGTCGCCTCGCGCTGTTCTTCGTCGAGAAAGATCAGCGAAATGGCGGCGATGGGCGGGTTCTCACCGGTCGCCTGTGCCGTGATCTGCTCGCCATTCACAAACGCCCCTTCGCCGCGTTTGGCATGGCATAGCCGCTGGGTTTGCGGGTCATAGATCCACCCGGCGATTGTCTCTCCGCCATCAGCCAGCGCGATGATCGTACCGAAGGGCCCCTTGCCAGCGGCAAAATTATGTGTGCCGTCGATAGGGTCGATGATCCAGCAGGGCCCCTTTAGCCGGTCAGCAACGGTTGGATCGGCATGGACCGCTTCCTCGCCCACCACCGGCACACCGGGGGCCAGTTTCTCCAGCGCTTCGGTCAGGAATTCTTCCGTCTCGCGGTCGGCCACGGTGACAAGGTCATCCTCGGCCTTCTCGATAATCTCATCATCGGCGAGGTTGCGGAAGCGGGGCAGGATGGAGCGTTCCGCCGCAAAGCGCAGCAGGTCGCGGATTTCATCGTCCAATGCGCTCATTGGATTATGGAAAATTGAATCATTTGTGATAAGCTCGTCATATGAACGCACCCTTTGGACACAATCGAAAAGCATCTAATGCGGGAGGTCGCATGTACGCCATCGTTTTTGACTTGGATACTGCGACGCTGGAGCAAACTTATCCCAACCAGAGTTGGCGCAATGCGTATCAGGATATCCGTCGAGTGTTAGAAGACCGAGGGTTTGAATGGCAGCAAGGTTCCACATATTTTGGGAATGAGAACATAACAGCGGTTGATTGTGTGCTCGCGGCGCAAGAACTAAAGCGAACCTATCAATGGTTCCAGCCGTCGGTCCGGGATATACGCATGCTCAGGATCGAGGAAAATAACGACCTAGGGCCAGCACTGGGCTAATCAAAGTTGAGCTGCTTCCGCTCATGAACGATAATCTGCATTGATCGAGATATAGCCATGCGTCAGGTCACAGGTCCACACGGTGGCGCACCCGCCGCCCAGACCGATATCGACCTGGATGGTGATGTCCTGCCCCTTGAGGTGCTCTGCCACGGGCGCTTCGTCATAATCGGCCAGCGGCTGGCCGTCCTTCGCCGCCCATACGCCGCCAAAGCCGATAGAGAGCGTGTCGCGATCCGCCGGTTCGCCTGCCTTGCCCACCGCCATCACCACGCGACCCCAATTGGCATCCTCACCGGCAATCGCGGTCTTCACCAGCGGCGAATTGGCAATGGCCAGCGCGATGCGATGCGCGCTTTCGTCTGATGCGGCACCGGACACGGCGATCTCGATGAATTTCTGCGCCCCTTCGCCATCGCGCACCACCAGATGGGCGAGTTCACGGCACAGCTGATCGAGCGCGGCGGCAAAGGCATCGGCCCCTGCATCGTCAAATCCCGTAAGAGGCGCATTGCCAGCGGTGCCAGTGGCAAAAGCCAGCACTGTGTCGCTGGTCGACGTATCGCTATCCACGGTGATGCAGTTGAAGCTGCGCGTGTTGGAAGCTGACAGGAGCTGTTGCAGGAAGGCAGGCTCCACTGCGGCATCGGTGAAGATATAGCCGAGCATGGTCGCCATATCGGGCGCAATCATCCCGCTGCCCTTGATGATGCCGACCAGTTCCACCCGCTTGCCATCGACAATGGCGGAGGCGGTTGCCCCCTTGGCGAAAGTATCCGTGGTGGAGATAGTCAGCGCGGCATCTTCCCAACTGCATGGCGCGGCCTGCAGGACGGCGTCAATCCCTGCCTTTGCCTTGTCCTTGGGCAGGGGGACGCCGATCACGCCGGTGGAGGAGACAAACACCTCCTCCTGCGCGCAGCCCAGCTCACCCGCCACCTGCGCCATGATCTGCTCCACCGCTTCGCGCCCGCGATAGCCGGTAAAGGCATTGGAATTGCCCGCATTCACCACCAGCGCCCGCGCGCGGCCGGCCTTGACCTGTTCACGGCCCAGTTCGACTTCGCTGGAGCAGCACACATTGCGCGTGAACACACCTGCAACGCTGGTGCCTTCTGCCAGCTCGACAAAGGTCAGGTCGCAGCGATCCCAATCCTTGTAATGCGCACGGGCAATGCGCGGCGTTGCGCCTGCGATAGCGGGCATATCCGGAAAGGGGCGGGCGAGGGGGGAGGTTTCAAGGTCCATGGCTCAAGCGCCTAATTTGTCCGGCGCAAGGCTGCAATTGCTTTTGCTGGACCTTGGGCGTCACGCGCGCCATCCTGCCCATATGAAAACACTCACTATCCCGGCCCTTGCACTGGCCACGCTCGCTCCCTCTATGCTTTTGGCACAATCGCCCGACGACGCAGCAGTTGAGGAAGCGCTTGAAGCTACAGAGGCAGCGGCTGAAGCCGTGGGTGATGCCGAACCTCGCGAGCAAACGCGCATAGCACCAGCGCCGCCTGCGCTTGAGATAAGAACTGCCAGATCGGTCAAACGCGGTCCACGTGATCCAGAGCCGATCAATTACAGAAGTCTGCAGGTTCCCCATGCAGCCTATCCGCTGGAGGCCTGGCGCGCTGGCGAAGAGGGCTCGGTCGGGTACGAGATCAAAGTGGACAAGATCGGTCGTGCCAAGAGTTGTGCCATTGTCCAGACGTCCGGTTCGGACCTGCTGGATCAGGCGACCTGCCCGGCTTTGATGAAGGAAGCCGTGTTCCGGCCTGCGCTCGACAAAGAGGGTGAAGCGGTCAGCGGCATTTATAGGGGCACACTGCGCTGGGAGAAAAAGGAACCGGATGTCCCCGCTGTGTCGGCGGTGTTCAGCTATCGCCATGGCGCGGATGGCATAACCAGCGATTGCGCATTTGAGAAACTGGAAGGCGAATTGCCGGAGAGGATACGCCGCGACATCGAGCGGGACATGGCCCGAGGGGACGGGTGCCCCGGGAAAACCGGCAGGGGGCCCGGCATTCCCTATCGGGACAGTGAAGGCAATCCGGTGTCCAAGATCGTGACCATCCGGGTGCAGATCGAAGTCGAAGATGCGGTCGAATAGCGTGAAGTCGTAAATCTCGCCGGTGGTAGTGGACTAATTTACCATCTGGCATTACATTGCGTTCCATGATCCGCCGTCTCCTAGCTTGCCTTGCACTCATTACCGGCCTTGCCGCCGTGAATGCGCCTGCACATGCAAGCTTTGTGGCTGCTGTTGCAGAGCAGGCTCAGTCCAGCACTTCCACGGCTCAACCGGGCAAGGCGCAGAGCTGCACTTGCGAGGATCGCCGTGCTGCCAAGGGCACGAAAGGCACGGATTCAAGCCAGTGCCGCACCCGTACAAAGCCAGTCACGATCTATATCCCGACTGTGCAATTCGGTGCTGACCGCGCTTTCGAATAGCGCGCTCTTTCCATAGAATTTTCTGAACCGGCTGCCCGGCGCTTAGTCGCATGGGCGGCGATTATAGATTCCAGCCCTGACGGGACTCACTTCCATGCTCAACAAGATTGCCAAGAGCCTGTTCGGCTCTTCCAACGACCGTTATGTCAAATCCATCGGCAAGATCGTCAACCAGATCAACGCGCTCGAACCGCAGATCGAGGCGCTGTCTGACGCCGAACTGCAGGCCCAGACAGACAAGTTCCGGGCTATGCTGGAAAGCGGCCAGACGCTCAACGACATCCTCCCTGAAGCTTTCGCAACCGTCCGAGAAGCGTCGAAGCGCGTGCTGGGGATGCGGCATTTCGATGTCCAGATGATTGGCGGCGTGGTGCTCCATCGCGGCGAAATTTCGGAAATGCGCACGGGTGAGGGTAAAACGCTGGTGGCGACGCTGGCGACCTACCTCAATGCCATCGAAGGCAAGGGCGTGCATGTCGTCACCGTCAATGATTACCTCGCCCGCCGCGACGCGGAATGGATGGGGCAGCTTTATAGCTGGCTGGGGCTGAGCGTGGGCGTGATCGTGCCCAATATGCCGGAGCATGAACGCCGCGAATCCTATGCGGCTGACATCACATACAGCACCAATAACGAACTCGGCTTTGACTATCTGCGCGACAATATGAAGCACGAGCGCAGCCAGATGGTGCAGCGCCCCTATAATTTCGCCATCGTCGATGAGGTCGACTCGATCCTGATTGACGAAGCCCGCACCCCGCTGATCATCTCCGGCCCGACAGAAGACAAGAGCGACCTTTATGTCGCACTGGATGCCATTGTGAAAGCGGTGCCTGCTGACTGGTATGAAGCGGACGAGAAGACCAAGAATATCAGCTGGACCGAAGAGGGGAACGAAGCGGTTGAGCAGAGGCTCAAGGAAGCCGGGCTGCTGGAAACCGATAATCTCTACGATGTGGAGAACACTCTGGTCGTCCACCACCTCGATCAGGCGCTCAAGGCGAACATCATGTTCAAGCGCGATATTGATTATATCGTGAAGGACGAAAAGGTCGTCATCATTGACGAATTTACCGGCCGCATGATGGATGGCCGCCGCTGGTCCAACGGCCTGCATCAGGCGGTGGAAGCCAAGGAAGGGGTGAAGATCGAGCCGGAAAACCAGACGCTCGCATCCATCACCTTCCAGAACTATTTCCGCATGTATCCCAAACTGGCCGGCATGACCGGCACCGCCGCCACCGAGGCAGGCGAATTCTGGGACATCTACAAGATGAACGTGGTGGAGATCCCCACCAATGTCCCCGTCCAGCGGATCGACGAGGAAGACCAGTTCTACAAGAACACGGAAGACAAGTTCAAAGCCATCGCGCTGGCCATCAAGGAAAAATACGAAACCGGGCAGCCGGTTCTGGTCGGCACGGTCTCGATTGAAAAGTCCGAGCTGCTTTCCAGTTTCCTCGACAAGGAAGGGGTGAAGCACAACGTCCTCAACGCCCGCTTCCACGAGATGGAAGCGCATATCGTCGCGCAGGCGGGCCGTTTGGGGGCAGTGACCATCGCCACCAATATGGCGGGTCGCGGGACGGATATTCAGCTGGGCGGCAATATCGAATTCCGGATCGACGATGAGCTGTCCGAAATGGAAGATGGGCCAGAGCGCGATGCCGCCATTGCCCGGATCAAGGCCGAGGTTGAAGAGGAAAAGCGCAAGGTGCTCGAAGCCGGCGGGCTGTTCGTGCTCGGCACGGAACGCCATGAAAGCCGCCGCATCGATAACCAGCTGCGCGGTCGTTCGGGCCGCCAGGGTGACCCGGGTCTCAGCCGCTTCTACCTCTGTCTGGAAGATGATCTGCTGCGCATTTTCGGGCCGGATACTTTGTTCGCCCGGATGATGAATTCCAACCTCGAAGATGGCGAAGCGATTGGCTCTAAATGGCTCTCCAAGGCCATTGAAACTGCGCAGAAGAAGGTCGAGGCGCGTAACTACGACATCCGCAAGCAGGTCGTCGAATATGATGACGTGATGAATGACCAGCGCAAGGTCATCTATGAACAGCGCGCCGAGATCATGGATAGCGAAGCGGTTGATGATGTGGTGCTGGATATGCGCCATGACACTGTCAATTCATTGGTCATGGCGGCCTGTCCTCCCGGCTCCTATCCGGAACAGTGGGATATTGACGGGCTGAAGGAACGGCTTGCTGAAGTTCTCGGCATCACGCCGCCGGTTGATGACTGGCTGACCGAAGAAGCGGTTGAGCCGGAACTGATCGAAGAGCGTGTTCGCGCGCAGGTTGATGAGCTGATGGAAGCCAAAGTATCGGCCAACGATCCCGATATCTGGCGCCGGGTCGAAAAGAGCGTGCTGCTCGAACGGCTCGATCATCACTGGAAGGAACATCTGGCCACGCTGGACGCGTTACGCCAGGTGGTGTTCCTGCGCGCCT
>JAGREF010000434.1 GCA_020446665.1 Sphingomonadaceae bacterium | reverse complement strand
GTGAAAATCGAGGGATGTGCATGAACTGGCGTGGAATGCAGGCAGGATTAGTGGCCGCCGGATTGCTGGCGGGCAGCGCAATTGGCTTGTCGGCAGTGCTGCCCGAACCTGCGCACGCGCAGGCGACGTCCTATGCCGGTTATGAAGAGGAACTGGCCAAGATCCGGGGCGAAATCGCAGCAACCGATGATCCGGGCGAGAAAGCCTATGGCTATGCGCAAACTGCACTGCTGCTGCTGGGCCTGAACCGCACGGAAGAGGCTCTCGCCGATATTGCCAAGGGCAAGGCACTGCTGCGGCCGGAGGATGATATTCCGCGCGGAGAACTGCTCTACACCGAAACCTATTACCTCAAGGAAACCCAGCGCTACGCCGAATGCGAAGCGAATATGCGCGAAGCACAGCCGATCTATATTCGCGCCTATGGCGAGGATCATCCCTATCTGGCGATGATTGAAAGCATGCTGGCGCGGTGCCTGCAGGAACAGGGCAAATATGCCGAAGCGATCGACGTTACACGCCACGTTGACAGCATTTTCGCCAAGCAGGGCCCCGAATATGGCAACCAGCGGGCCGTAGCGCTGATAACGCTGGGCAAGGCCTTGCAGGCAGCGAACCTGATGGGCGAAGCGGAAGGCGTCCTGCGCGATGCGCTCGACCCGGCGCGGCAAATGCCTGAAAAGCATCCGATCCGCTTCAATGCGGTCTTTGCCCTGGGTACCCATTTGCTGAGCGAAGGGCGGCCGCTGGAAGCGATCCCGTTGCTGCAGGAATCCATCCGCGAAGCGCAGGAAAACCCGGCGATCAATGGTGCTTCACAAGGGGTTGCCTATACCTCGCTTGCAGCTGCACTGGTCCAGCTTGACCGCCCGCAGGAGGCGCTGGGCTTTTACGATATCGGTATCCCGATGATCGAGGCGGCGGGCCTGCCGCTGCCAGCCGCATCAAACTTGCGCAATGCGGCCGTGGCGGCCGACCGGGCAGAGCGCGGTCCAGTCGCGCGGGACATGGCGCAGAAAGCGCTGGAAGTGATCGAAGCTGCGCCGGAAGCGGGGGAATTGCGGATCGCCCTTGCGCGTGAGGCTATCGTCCCTTTCCTGGTGGAAGAGGGGAATATGGCAGATGCGGAAGCGGCGGCGCGGTCTTCTGCCGAAGTGCTGGGGCGGCTGCGTGCATCCAATCACCCGCAAGCGACTGCCGCGCGGATGCAACTGGGCTGGGTACTCGCCCGGTCCGGGCGGGTGGAAGAAGGGCAGGCGATTGCCCAGGACGCTTTCCGCACCGCCATCGCTGCCAATCGCGAGCGTGAATATGCCCGCAACCGTCCGCTCGATACCCTCCCTTCGATTGTCCAGTTCAGCCAGGCGCTGGAGACCGCACAAATTGCCGGAAACGATGAATTCGCCTTCGAAGTGATGCAGGCGATTATCTATTCCGATGCCAGCCGCGCGGCCTTCGCCGTGGCCGCCCGCGAGGCAACCCAGGACAGCGAATTGGGTGCGCTCCTGCGTCGTCGGCAGGAAGCGGGTGCAGCGTTGGCCGATGCTGATAGTGCGCTCTTGCAGGCGGAGGCAGCGGATGCCGCC
>JAGREF010000433.1 GCA_020446665.1 Sphingomonadaceae bacterium | reverse complement strand
AGCGACAGCAGCGTGGCCCCGCTGCCCCCGCGCCAACGCGCCTGTGGCATGACCAGTGTCGTACTCTCCGGCGTTGCACGCAGGCTCAGGCTTGCTGCCAGGCGGCTGCCTGCCGCTTCGCGCGCCAGCTCGGAGCGGATCTTCGCCAGCAAAGGTGCCACTAACGTATCTGCGGCCGAATCCTGCATAGAGGCCAGCGTCGAATCGAGATCCTTTCCGAGCGCGATGCCTTCACCATCCAGCTCTGCTTCAGCCCCGATCTGGCTGAACCCATCGCTGGCACGCAAGGTCCCTTCGCTAGAGAGCCTGGCCAGTTTCGCCTGCGGCAAGTTGACCAGCCGCGCGCCCAGCTTCCAAGTGGAATTGAGCCGCCCGTCGCGCCAGGCCGCACGGATTGTCCCGTCCATCCCGGCCAGTTGGGCAGCGCCGTAACGGGCTTTCCCGCTCTCCAGCGTACCGTTTGCTTCAAAGGCGGCAAAATCGCTGTCTGCATGGGCCGCCAGCTCCATCGCTGACGGTTCAATCTGGAGACCGCCTTCGCATGACAAACCGCCCAGCCGCATGGGACCTGCAAAATGCGGCTCACCAGCACTGGTCTTTATCCTGCCATAGAGCGTCGCCTTGCGCAGGATGCAGCCTTGCCCTGCCAATGAAGGAGCATTTGCCGCAACAATCCCGGTAAAACCGCTGGCGAGATTGCCCTTGCCCTCTGCCTTGATTCCCAGCGGGCCATATTCGCTGTCGATCAGGGCGCGTCCGTCTTCCAGCGCCAGATCAAGATCGGGCAGAGCGGGCGGCACATCGCTCTCTGCATAGAGGATTCGGTCGAGGCTGCCAAAGCTGACCTTGCCGCCCTGCAACCGCCCAAACAGGCGCGGACGCACCAGTCGGACCTGCCCGATTGACGCACCGCCAAAGCCATAAGCCATGTCAATTTCGACGCGCTCAATCACCATGTCCGGCTTTTGCGGATCACCAATCACGATATTGGTCAGCACTTGCCGGTCAGCAGAAATCTGTTCGATATCGTAGCTGGCGGGCAGATCATATTGCTCCAGCTGGCTGACGATCAGATCATCAGCGATCCGTTCCCGGCTGCCCCAAACCCATGCCAGAATCCCTGCCAGGACCAGCAAGAACAGGCCAGACACACGCCAACGCCACCGCGCGTGCCTTGCACGCGGTGCTGCTGCTGGTTCGTCGGTCTGCAATTCGGCCTCGGCCATCGCCCCACACTTGCGCGCATCGCCCGCGAAAGGCAATGGATAGGAAGTTGCACAGGTGCCGGGGGCAAGCTTGCCGCAAGCTGAAGGAAAGACAGCGAAACATGATGGCGCGGGCCACCGCGCGCGTCTGCGCGACAGGCTGCTGCATGGCGGGGCGGAGGCGCTGGCAGATTATGAAGTGCTGGAATACCTGCTCTTCGCTGCGATCCGCCAGGGCGATACCAAGCCGATCGCCAAGCGGCTGATTGACCGGTTCGGTTCGCTGGCAGGCGTGTTGAACGCCGATCCCAAGGCGCTGCAAGAGATCAAGGGCATGGGCGAGACCAGCGCCGCAGCGCTTAAATCGGTCGCCCTCGCTGCCCGGCGCATGGCGCGCAACGAAGTTCAGCAAAAGCCCGTGCTGGGCAGCTGGCAGGCGCTGCTCGATTATCTCA
>JAGREF010000045.1 GCA_020446665.1 Sphingomonadaceae bacterium | reverse complement strand
CCCAGCGTATTGGCCAGCCAGGCCACGGCCATGGCCGGATCACCCTGCACCGCATGGCCATAGCCTTCGGACAGGGGCGCGCCGTTCTTGGTCACAGTGACATGCAGACCAGGCAAATCATGCGCGCGCGGATCAGCGCGTGCCTCACCCAGCAAAAAGACACCGCAACTCGCATTATCCGCCACTGTATCGACAATGGAGATGTTCCAGTCCCGGATGCGGCTGTCCACGATCTCGAAACAGGGGGCGATGCTTTCTGTCGCAGCGATCACATCCTGCGGCGTGATGCCGGGGCCGTTAAGGCTGTCTTTCAGGATGAAGGCAATCTCCGCCTCAGCGCGCGGGGCGATCAGCCCCATCGCATCCACATCAATATCGCCATGAACGTGCATCCAGTCGGTCAGAAAACCGAAATCGGGCTGATGCACGCCCAGCATGTCCTGCACAGCCTTACTGGTGACACCGATCTTTTTGCCCACCACACGCTCACCATCCTGCTGACGGCGGACGAGGAAATCCAGACTGATGGCATAGGCATCATCGATGGTCAGAGCGCTGTCCTGCTCCACCAGCGGCGCGATCACTTCACGCTGCCGCAGCGCGTCATACAGCGCCGCGCCATATGTCTCAGCCTTGCTCATGCAGGAACTCTGTTGCGTAGCGGTTGAATTCTTCAGCGCGTTCCACCTGCACCCAATGGCCGGTGCGGGCAAAGATCACGCAGCGCACATTGGGGCAGGCATCCAGAAACAGCCGCGAATGGCTTTCCGGGCAGAATTCGTCATTCAGCCCCCACATCACGAAAATCGGTCCGGTCAGTTCATGCAAGCGCAGGCCAAGATTGGGCGTCTTCATCCGTGCCAGCACATCCTTGGGCTGCGTGCGCGCCACTTCATAGCGTTCGGCCACCAGCTTTTCGGGAATGCGGTCCGCCCAGTCAGGATGGAGCAGATTGGTAACCAGCCCGCGTTGCTGATCCAGCGAGAAATCGGGCGATCCGAAATCGCTCTTCATCTTGGCGATGCCCGGCATGGTGAAGTAGCTGGCCTGTTCCGCCACGGCTCCCGGAGCCATCAGCACCATCGACTGCACGAAGTCTGGCTCTTCCAACGCCATCTGGATAGCGATGGCTCCGCCCAGCGAATTGCCGACCAGATGCGCCCGCTCCACCCCGTGCTGGCGCAAGGCATCGCGCACGGTGTGCGTGAACAGATCGAGCGTGTAGTCGATCCCTTCCGGCTTCGACGACGCACCATAACCGATCAGGTCAGGCAGGATGACGCGATAACCAGCGGCGACAAAGGCATCGATGTTCTGGCGAAAATTGCTCGCCCCCGATGCGCCCGGTCCACTGCCATGCAGGAATACCACAGCATCGCCGCTGCCCGTTTCCGCCAGATGGATGTCGTAACCGCCCTCAACCCGATAGGTCGTGCGTGCAAGCTCTGCCATGTCAGCCCCAATCAGAGGAAAGTGAAGGTCGGTTCCTGGCCCAGCCGGGTTCCGATCACGTCAAAAGTGCGGTTGCTCGGATCATTGGCGACATGGGCGCGGGCCGCATGCAGATCGAGCCAGGGCTGAATAATCTCGCTACTGGTGTAGATCGCCCGGCCACCGAGCAATTGCATCATGCCATCGGCCAGTTCGGCACAACGGCGCGCCACGGTGGAGCTGTTATAGGCATAGAGAGCGCGCTTATCCATCGGGATCGGCTCGCCCGCTTCGGCAATCGCCATCAAATCGTCAAACGTGCTGCGCAGCGTCGCTTCCATTTCCTGCTGCTGGGCAATGGACCTGGCAATCGCGGCATGCAGCATCGGATCGGCCTTGGACGCCTTGCCCGTATTGGTGGAAATGCGCGATTCCATAATGTTCATCGCGGCATTGGTCGCCGCGCGCAGCCCGCCGAAACAAGCTGTAGAGACGGAACGGACAAAGACCTGCGCCCAAGGCAGCGAGTACAGCGGGCCGTCATTCAGTTCCTGCCCAGGATTCTGGCACAGGAACCCTTCCACCGCGCGGTGCGTGCGATAATCCGGAACAAAGACGCGATCCACCTTGATCCCGTGGCTGCCCGTGCCCTGCAGGCCAAAGACATGCCATTCATCCTCCAGAATCTCGTAATCTGAGCGCGGGAGCAGGAAAGTGCGCATATCGGGCGCGCCGCCCTCTTCTGCCGGCGGCACCAGCGCGCCCAGCAGCACCCAGCCGCAATGGACCGAGCCAGTGGAGAAGCCCCAATGACCCGACAAATAGAACCCGCCCTCGGCCGGCTCTACCTTGCCGACCGGCTGATAGGTGGAGGAGACGAGCATGTCATTATTATCGCCCCAGACCTCGGCCTGTGCCTTGTCGTCAAACAGCGCCAGTTCATAGGGGTGGCACCCCAGCACACCATACATCCAGCCCGTGGACATGCAGCCTTCAGCGAGCAGTTTCTGCACGTCGAAGAACACATTGGGGTTCATCTCGTAACCGCCATAGCGCTTGGGCTGGAGGATACGGAAGAAACCCGCCGCCTTCATCTCGGCGATCGTTTCCGCCGGCACATTGCGCGCTGCGGTGCATTGCTTTGCCCGCGCCTTCAATGTCGGTATCATTGCCTGCGCCCGCGAAACCAGTTCGTCACGGGTCGGAATTTCGCCAGCCTGTTGCTGCATGGAAACCACGGTAGCCATTGCCCTGCCTTCTCCCTTGTGGACCGACCGAGTGTCGATTCCATCTAAATTCGTAAAAATGGTTGCCATAATCTACGCAAATCGTCAATTGAAAAGCGATTTGCTTTTGGATATGTGGTTTTTCAAGCATAGTGATCGACTGATTCACTGCAGCAGGCTGGGGAGAGAGAAGTGAATTTCGGGCTGGAAGGCAAGGTCGCCATTGTCACCGGGGGAACCCGGGGGTTGGGTCGTGCGATTTCTGCCGCACTGGCGGAGCAAGGCTGCCGCGTTATTGCCTGTGCGCGATCAGAACCCGAATCGCTGCCCGATGGTGTCAGCTTCGCCGCGCTGGATGTGCGCGATCCCGATGCGGTGGATGCTCTGGTAGAAAAGGTCGCACAGCAACACGGGCGCCTGGACATTGTGGTCAACAATGCCGGGGGATCCCCCGCCAGCGATGCCGCCACCGCCAGTCCGCGCTTTGCGGAAGCCATTGCGAAGCTGAATTTCCTCGGTCCTTATTTCCTCTCCCGCGCAGCGCACACCCAGCTGAAAGATTCCGGCAGCGGGTCTATTATCAATATCGCCAGCGTTTCGGGCATTCGCCCTTCCCCCGGCACTGCCATTTATGGCGCGGCCAAGGCCGCCCTGCTGAGCTTAACCAAGAGCCTGGCGCAGGAATGGGGGCCCGACAATATCCGGGTGAACGGAATCATTGTCGGGCTGGCAGAAACCGAAAACACCGATGCGACCTATGGCGATGCCGAGGCGCAGGCGCGGGTAGCCGCATCGCTGCCGCTGGGCCGCATGGCGCGGGGCGAAGATGTCGCGCGGGCGGTGCTATATCTTGCTTCTGACGCGTCCGAATATGTCTCGGGCGCTTGGCTTAATGTCGATGGGGGCGGTGAGCGCCCTCTCTTCCTCGACCTGATCAAGGGAGGATAGCCCATGGCTATCAAGGAACTGAGTTACGTTATCGTGGAAACCGCCGATCCGGCGGCGTGGGATCGCTATCTCACCCATGTGGTGGGGGTCATGTCCGCCGGGCAGAGCGCCGATGGCGCGGCACTGTATCGCATTGATGATCGGCCTTTCCGGTTCCGGATTGTGCGCAGTCATGCGGATTGTCTGGCCGCTGCCGGATACGAGATGGACAGCCGCGCCTCGCTCGATGCGCTGGCAGAGCGGATCGAACAGGCCAGTCAGCCCGTACAATGGGGCGATGCAGCCGCCTGTGCTGCGCGCAGCGTAGAGGCATTCTTCGCGACCAGCGATCCGGCCGGCAACGGGCTGGAATTCTGCTGCGGCGCAGCGAGGGACGATGTTGCCTTTGTCTCGCCAAAGGGTGTCTCTGGCTTTGTGACCGGCGATATGGGCATGGGCCATGCAGTCTTCGCCGCACCCGATTTCGACGCAATGCATGGTTTCTATCACGATGTCGTCGGCTTCCACGACACGGATATGCCGGAATTCAAATTTTCGCCCGATCAGACCGGACCGGGCATGCGCTTTGCCTTTATGCATGCGGATAATGCCCGCCACCACGCGGTGGCCTTTGGCGAAATGCCGCAGGTTCCGCCGCGTTGCATCCATCTGATGCTGCAGATGGAAAATCTCAGCGATGTCGGCAAATGCCATGACCGGATGCGCATGGCCAATGTGCCAGAAAGCGCCACGCTGGGCCGCCATGTGAATGACGAAACGCTGGGCTTCTACATGCAGACGCCGAGCGGTTTCGACCTGGAGATCGGCTGCGACTCGCTGCAGATCGACCCTGCAAACTGGGAAGCCACCGCTCATGCCATGCCCAGCGAATGGGGGCATGTCTGGGCCTGGCAGAATGCCATGGAAGAAGCACAGAAAGCAGAGGCAGCCGAATGAGCGGGCTAGACAAACGCATGAGTGCGGCCGAGATCGTCGGCCAGCTCGAAAGCGGAATGACGCTGGGCATTGGCGGCTGGGGCCCTCGGCGCAAGCCGATGGCGCTGGTGCGGGAAATCCTGCGCTCTGACCTCACCGACCTGACCATTATTTCCTATGGCGGGCCGGATGTCGGCATGCTCTGCGCCGCGGGCAAGGTGAAGAAACTGGTCTTCGCTTTCGTCTCGCTCGACGCGATCCCGCTGGAGCCATGGTTCCGCAAGGCACGCGAAGCGGGCCAGATCAAAATTCTCGAACTGGATGAAGGCATGTTCCAATGGGGGCTGAAGGCCGCTGCCTTCCAGCTACCCTTCCTCCCCACCCGCGTGGGGCTGGGCACCGATCTGGTGGAACTGGGCGGGCTCAAGACCGTGCAGTCCCCCTATGAAGATGGCGAAGTGATGGTCGCAATGCCTGCGCTGAAACTGGATGCCGCGCTGATCCATGTTCACCGCTGCGATCATCGCGGCAATGTGCAGGCACTGGGGCCGGACACCTATTATGACGAATGGTTCGCCAAGGCCGCTGACAAGGCCTTTGTCAGCTGCGAAGAACTCGTTCCCGCGATGGAAGATGCCTATCCCGAAGACGCCCAAGCCAATATCTTTGAACGTTGCTTCGTCACCGGCGTGACCGAGGCGAAGGGCGGCGCCCATCCCACCTCCATGCCGCCTGCCTATGGCTGGGACATGGGCTGGTTCAAATCCTATACCGGCGCGGCGAAGGATCCGGGCGACTGGGCCAGCGTGCAGGCGCAAATGGTTGGCGCGAGCGAGGAAGACTATCTCGCTTCGGTTGGCGGCATTGATGCGGTCGGGGCCCTGCCCCTGCCGATTTTCTGAGGAGATCGCGCTGTGACCGTTACACTCGCAGAATTGTGCATTGCCGCCGTAGCAGAAGCCTTTCGCACGGATCGGGAACTGGTCGGCACAGGAATCGGGCCTATCCCGCGCCTCGGCGTTGGTCTCGCCAAGCTGACGCATTCGCCCGGCCTGATGATGACCGATGGCGAAGCCTATCTGGTCGAACAGCCCGTGCCCATCGGCCCGCGCGACTATGATGCGCGCAAGCCTGCCGGATACCTGCCCTTCAGTCGTTTTTTTGACAGCGCGGTGTGGACCGGGCGGCGTCATGCCATGGTCACACCGACGCAGGTTGACCAGTTCGGCCAGACCAATCTGTCCGCCCTTGGTGGCACGTATGAACAACCCAAGGTGCAGATGCTGGGCGCGCGTGGTTTCCCCGGCAATGGCATCTATCACGCCAATTCGATGTTCATTCCAATGCATTCCACCCGCGTCTTTGTGGAAGGTGAAGTCGATCGCATATCCAGCCCCGGCCATAATCCGGCGCGGCGCATCGCAGGCGGCAATTATTCCGGTATCGACCTGCGCAAGATCGTGACCAATCTGTGCGTGATGGATTTTGGTGGGCCAGACAATGCCATCCGCGTGGTCTCGCTCCATCCCGGCGTCACTTTCGATGATGTGCAAGCCGCCACCGGCTTTACCCTGATCGACGCAGTGGCAGGCGAAACGCCCCTGCCCACCAGCGAGCAGCTGGACAATATCGCCGCGCTCGATCCGCATGGCGTGCGGCACAAGGTGCTGAAAGATAATCCGCCCGCCACACCGGCGAATTAAGGGAGAAGGTAGCATGACCGATCTGGTTGACCCGAAAAAGACGGACATCACCTACGAAACCGATGAACCGGTCCGCTATGAAGTGGCCGATGGCGTGGCATGGATTACCATGAACCGCCCCGGCTTCAACAATGCGCAGAACGGGCAGATGACCTATGCGCTGGACGATGCCTTTAATCGCGCAGTGCAGGATGATGGTGTGCGCTGCATTGTGCTGGCGGGCGAAGGCAAGCATTTCTCTGCCGGGCACGATATCGGCACGCCAGGGCGTGACCTGCATCACGAATTCGACAAGCGGCTAATGCTGCCGCCGCATACCAACAAGCCTGCGGCTGAGCTGCTCTATACGCGTGAGCAGGAACAATATCTGGGCATGTGCCGCCGCTGGCGCGATGTGCCAAAGCCGACCATCGCCATGGTTCAGGGTGCCTGCATCGCGGGCGGCCTGATGCTGGCCTGGACCTGCGACCTGATTGTCGCCAGCGAAGACGCGTTCTTCCAGGACCCGGTCAATCCGCTGATGGGTATTCCCGGTGTAGAATATTTCGCTCATGCCTATGAGCTGCCGCCGCGCGTGGCCAAGGAATTTCTGCTGCTGGGTGAGCGTATGGGCGCTCAGCGGGCCTATGATTTCGGGATGGTCAACAAGATCGTCCCGCGTGAGGAATTGCGCGAAGCCACCGCTGCTTGGGCCAGCAAGCTGGCGGGCCAGAACCGGCTCGGCAACTGGCTGACCAAGCAGGCGGTGAACCATGTCGAGGAATTGCGCGGCAAGCGGGCAGCGATGGATGCAGTGTTCCACATGCACCATTTCGCCCATGCACAGAATGACATTGTAACCGGGGATTCGATCAGCGGCGTCAGCGGAAAATCCGCAGCTGCGGCGAACAAGGCCGAGGCTGGCAAAGGCTGATGGCTGACCCGCTCGCCACTTCGCTGACACAGCTGCTCGGTTGCCGCCTGCCGGTGATCCAGACCGCAATGGGCTGGATTGCCACTCCGCAACTGGTGGCGGCCAGCAGCAATGCCGGGGCGTTCGGCTTTCTTGCCGGGGCGGTGATGAAACCGGCGGAACTGGCCGCAGCCATCGAGCAGACCAAAGGGCTGACCACGCATAATTTCGGGGTCAATTTCCATAGCTTCCAGCCGGGCGCGAAGGAAATTGTCGAGATAATTCTGGCCAATGCGGACCGGGTAAAAGCGGTCAGTTTCGGGCGCGGGCCGGATGCGAGTATGATCGAGCGGTTCCGCGATGCCGGTATCGTCTGCATCCCGACGGTCGGCGCGATCAAACATGCGCAGAAGATGGTCGCGCTGGGATGCCAGGCGATCACTGTGCAGGGCGGCGAAGGCGGCGGACATACTGGCGCGGTGGCCACCACTGTGCTGCTTCCGCAAGTGCTTGACGCCGTGAATGTGCCGGTGGCGGCCGCAGGCGGATTTGCCGATGGGCGCGGGCTGGCCGCAGCGCTGGCCTATGGCGCCAGCGGCATCGCCATGGGCAGCCGCTTCATGATGACCAGCGACAGCCCGGTACCGGAACAGGTCAAAGCTGCCTATACTAGGGCCGGAACCGGCGACATTTTCGTGACGAAGAAAGTCGATGGTATGCCCCAGCGGATGATTTCCAACCCCATGCTCGACCGGATCGAGCGTGGCGGAGCGCTGGCCAAATGGCGGCGCGGGCTGCTGGCGGGCCTTGCCATGAAGCGGGAGACCGGGGCCAGCTGGGGCGAGATGATTTCCGCCGCACGCCAGATGACCAGCCATGGGGCCATGTCTCTGCCCGAAGCGATGCTGGCCGCTGCTGCACCCGTGCTGATCCAGAAGGCCGTGGTGGATGGCGATGCCGCGAACGGGCTGATGGCCTCCGGCCTCGTCGCCGGGCGGCTCGATGATTTGCCGAGCTGCGCAGAGCTGCTCACCCGGATCGAAAACGAAGCGCGTGCGAGGATCGCAGCGCTTTCTGGCGAGACCAACGCGCTCAAGGGAGCTGCCTGATGCCTATCACCACCACCGTCACGGATCGCATTGCAGAGATCGTGTTCGATGTTCCCCCGGTCAACGCCTTTGACAGCGCAACCTGGCTGTCGATCCCGCAGATCATTACAGAGGCTGCCAGCCGGGAAGATGTGAACTGTGTGTTGCTGCGCGCGGCAGAGGATGCACGCGGCTTTTGCGGCGGGGTCGATATCAAGGAAATGCAGGCCCATCCCGAGCGGATCACGCTGCTCAATCGCGGCAATTACCTGACCTTCAAGGCGATCCGCGATGCACAGGTGCCCGTGGTGAGCGCAGTGCATAAATTCGTGATTGGCGGCGGGATCGGCATGTGCGGCGCGTCTGACACGATCATCGCGGCTGACGATGCCTATTTCAGCCTGCCCGAAGTGGACCGTGGGGCCATGGGCGGTGCCAGCCATCTTTCGCGCATGTTGCCGCTGCACAAGGTGCGCGCTGCCTTCTTCACCGGCGGCAATATCCCGGCAGAGGAAGCCTATCGCCTGGGTGCAGTCGAAAAGGTCGTGCCCCGCGCCGATCTGCTGGCCGAAGCGCGTGGCTTTTGCGCTGTCATCGCATCCAAGAGCCGCAAGGCGCTGGTGATCGCCAAGGAAGCGCTGAACGGGCTGGAAGAGCGTGATGTCGATCGCGGTTATCGCTGGGAACAGGGTTTCACGCTGGAAATGTACATGCATGAAGACAGCCAGAAGAGCCGCGATGCCTTTGTCGAAACCGGGAAGGCGGCGGAATTCTGATGGATCTTTCCTACACCCTCGAACAGGACGCATTCCGCGCCGAAATCCGCAGCTGGCTGGCGGCCAACAAGCCTGCCAATCCGCTGGTGACGCTGGAATGCCGCGAAGGCTATGACCAGCATGTCGCATGGGAACGCCAGCTGGCGAGCGGGAACTGGGGCATGGTCACCTGGCCCGAAGCCTATGGCGGGCGCGGGCTCGACCTGATCCAGTGGCTGATTTTCGAAGAGGAATATTGGGGTTCCGGTGCGCCCTTGCGCGCCAACCAGAACGGCATCTTCCTGCTTGGCCCCACAATCATGGAATATGGCACGGAGGAGCAGAAGGCGCGCTTCCTCACCCCCATGGCCGCAGGCGAAGTGATCTGGGCGCAGGCATGGTCCGAACCGGGGGCCGGCAGCGACATGGCCGCGATCAAGACCACCGCTTACCGCGATGGCGATCATTACGTGATCAACGGCCAGAAGACATGGTCCAGCCGCGCCAGCTTTGCCGATTGGGGCTTTGGCCTGTTCCGCACAGAGGAAGGGAGCCAGCGCCACAAGGGGTTGAGCTTCGTGCTGTTCGATCTCGACACGCCGGGCATCACCCGCCGCCCGATCCGCCAGTTGCATGGCCATCCCGGCTTTGCCGAACTGTTCTTTGACGATGTCCGCGTGCCGGTGGAAAACCGGCTGGCGGGCGAAGGCGAAGGGTGGAAGGTCGCGATGGCCACCGCCGGTTTCGAACGCGGGCTGATGCTGCGCTCTCCCGGCCGGTTTCAGGCGACCGCAAGGCGGCTGGTCGAACTGTTCCGCAAGCATGAGGCTGACGCCGCGCCCTCGGCTCGCGAAGCGGTGGCCAAGGCGTGGATGGATACGCAGGCCTATGCCTACAACACCTATGCCGTGGCGGCGAAGATCATGGCAGGCGGCAGCATCGGCGCAGAGGCCAGCCTCAACAAGATTTTCTGGTCCGAACTAGACCGCGCGATGAACCGCACGGCGATGCAATTGCTCGGCGCAGCGGCGGAACTGCGCCGCTTTGACGATGGCAGCATGAATGACTGGCTGGAGGGTTACATCTTCTCGCTCTCCGGCCCGATCTATGCCGGGTCGAACGAGATCCAGCGCAATATCACGGCAGAGCGATTGCTCGGTATGCCCAGAGTGGGAGCAGGCTGATGGATATGCTGATTGCTCCTGAACGGCTGGAACTGGCCGAAGCCGTGCGTGATTACCTGTCGGGCACGCATGGGCCAGAGGTTCTGCGGCGGCTCGATGCCGGGCCTAATCGTGATCCCGCAATCTGGCAGGGTCTGGTCGAAATGGGCCTGACCGGGCTGCTGGTGCCCGAAGAGCATGAAGGGCTTGGCATGGGCCTGCTCGATGCCGCGCTGATCGCGCGCGAATGCGGCCGTGCCGCTCTGGCAGAGCCGCTGGTGGACAGCGCCTTTGTCGCAGTGCCGTGGTTGCTGGCGCAGGACCAGACCGATGATCTGGCCGCCATTGCCGCAGGCGAGCAGCGCGTCCTGCCTGCACACACCATCAATGGCTGGCAGGCCGATGGCGACGGCGAAGCACTGGACAGCGTCGATCCGCTGCGCAACCTCAGCGCCCTGCCCGCAGATGCCAGCGACGATCCGCACCTGCTTGATCTGGGTGCCTTGATGAGCGCGGCGCAATTGGTTGGACTGGCGGAGGCGATGCTCGATCAGGCGGTCGAATATTCGAAGATCCGCGAACAGTTCGGCCAGCCGGTGGGCGGGTTTCAGGCATTGAAGCACAAGCTGGCCGATGTCGCGGTGGCGCTGGAATTCGCCCGCCCTGTGGCGTGGCGCGCGGCGCAGGCAATGGACGATGGCGCGGCCAGCGCTCCGGTCCATGTCAGCCATGCCAAGATCGCCGCGACTGACGCTGCATTTCTGGCCGCAGAGAGTGCGATCCAGGTGCATGGTGCGATGGGCTATACTTATGAGGTTGACCTGCATTTCTGGATGAAGCGCGCATGGGCGCTCGGTGGAGCTTGGGGCAGCCGCGCTTTCCATCTGAAGCGAGTCGATGATGCAGTCATCGGCGGCGCGCTGGCCATCGGCCCTGAACACACATTCGCCTGAGGAAACTGACATGGCAGAAGCCTATATTATCGACGCTGTGCGCAGCCCCATCGGGCGCAAAAAGGGCAGCCTTGCCCATCTCCACCCGGCAGATCTGGGCGCGCATCCGATCCGCGAACTGGTCGCGCGCACAGGGATTGACGCCAATGCGGTGGACGATGTCGTGTGGGGCTGCTGCGACACGATTGGCCCGCAGGCTGGCGATATTGGCCGCACTGTGTGGCTGGTGGCGGGCCTGCCGCAACATGTGCCCGGCACCACGGTGGACCGGCAATGCGGATCGAGCCAGCAGGCGTTGCATTTCGCCGCGCAGGGCGTGATGAGCGGGACGCAGGATCTGGTCGTGGCCGGTGGCAGTCAGGCGATGAACGCCATCCCGATCTCCGCCGCCATGTATGCGGGCCAGCCCTATGGCTTTGACAATCCTTTCAACACTTCGCCCGGCTGGGTCGAACGCTATGGCGACGGTTTGCTCAACCAGATCGCCAGCGCGCAGATGATTGCGGACAAGTGGGAGATCAGCCGCACCGCGATGGAAGAATTTGCTGTCGCATCCCATGCCCGCGCGCAGGCTGCGACGGAAGCAGGCGCTTTCAAGCGGGAAATCGCCCCGCTGGAAGGGCTGGAGCAGGACGAAACCATCCGCCCCGGCACCACGCTGGAAGGGCTTGCTGCGCTCAATCCCGTGGGCGGCGAAGGCACGATCACGGCCGGTGTTGCCAGCCAGAATTGTGACGGTTCTGCCGCCATGCTAGTGGCAAGCGAACAGGCCGTGAAACACCACGGTCTAACGCCGCGCGCGCGCATTCATCACTTGTCTGTGCGGGCGGACGATCCCGTATGGATGCTCACCGCGCCCATCACCGCCACGCAGCATGCGCTGAAAAAGGCAGGCATGAGCGTGGATGATATCGACCTGTTCGAATGCAACGAAGCCTTTGCCAGCGTGCCACTGGCATGGATGAAGGAACTGGGCATTCCGCATGAGAAAGTGAATGTGCGCGGCGGTGCGATTGCGCTGGGCCATCCGCTGGGCGGCACCGGGGCCCGGCTGATGACCACGCTGCTGCATGCACTGGAAGATACTGGCGGTCGCTATGGCCTGCAAACCATGTGCGAAGGCGGCGGTCAGGCCAATGTGACCATCATCGAGCGCCTCTGAAGCCAGCATGACGCTCAACCCCGCCCTCGCCATTCCCAATCTGCTCGCCACCTATGCCGAGCATTTTGACGCGGGCCGCCTTGAAGAGGCCGCGCGCCTGTTCGACCGCGGCTGCGTGGTGGTTGGCGGCAAGGAACTGCGCGGGACAGAGGCGATCACCGCGATGTGGCGCAGCTTCGTGCATATCTATGACGATGGAACACCGCGCACCCGCCATCTGGTCAGCAACCCGCTGATCGAACTCGCAGAGGATGGCGAGAGTGCCGCCTGCCGCTCACAATGGACTGTGCTGCAACAGGCCGACACGCTGCCGCTGCGGGTGATCGGGAGCGGGCGCTATCACGATCACTTCGCGCTGGCAGACGGCGCATGGCATTTCACCCGGCGCGCCTATGCCGGAGTCGATTTCTGGGGCGACACCAGCGCCCATCTCAAGACAACACCGGATCAGGGAAATAACTGACATGGGAATTTGTGACGGACGGACCGTAATCATCACCGGCGCCGCGCGCGGCCTCGGGCGCGCCTATGCGCTGGGCTATGCCGCGGAAGGGGCCAATGTCGTGGTCAACGATATCGGCACCTCGCTGGGCGGCGAAGGGCGCGATACCAGCGCGGCAGATGAAGTGGTGGCAGAGATCAAGGCCGCTGGCGGCCAGGCCATCGCCAATTACGAAGACGTGACCGACTGGGACGCTGCCGAGCGGATCGTCAAAGCTGCGATCGACGCCTTTGGCGATCTGCATGTGGTGGTCAACAATGCCGGAATCGTGCGCGACCGGATGTTCGTTTCCGCCACGCTGGAAGAATGGGATGCGACCATGCATGTCCATCTGCGCGGCCATTTTTGCATTGCCCGCCATGCAGTGAATTACTGGCGCGCGAAGCAGAAGGACGGGCAAAATCCCGATGCGCGGATCATCAACACCACCAGCGGTGCCGGGCTGCAAGGCTCCATCGCGCAGGCGGCCTATTCCACCGCCAAGGGCGGGATCGCCTCGCTCACACTGGTGCAGGCCGCAGAACTGGGCCGCTATGGCATCACCGCCAATGCGCTGGCCCCGTCGGCGCGCACCCGCATGACCGAGCAGGCCTTTGCCGAGAAGATGGCGACCGAAGGTCAGGCCTTCGATGTGATGGACCCAGCCAATATCGCCCCCACCGTCGTATGGCTGGGGAGCAGCGAAAGCGCCCATGTCAGCGGCTGCGTGTTCGAACTGGAAGGCGGCAAGATCATGCTGGAAGATGGCTGGCGCGAAGGGCCTTTCGTGGACCAGCCAGCGCGCTGGAACCCGGCAGATGTCGGCGGCGCGGTGGACAAATTGATGGCCGAGCGGGTTACCCCGCGCAAGGTCTGGGGGACGGCATAATGGATTTCGCCTTTACTGACGAACAGCAGATGATCGCGGAGACTGCGCAGGCTTTCTTCAGCGAGAACGCCACCAGTGAACGCACCCGCAAGGCGATGGCTGCTGACGGGATCGACGCGCAATTATGGAGTGATTTCTGCACGGAGCTAGGCCTGTCCGGTATTGCCATCAGCGAAGAGCTGGGTGGCGCGGGCCTGGGCATGGTGGAGCTGGCGATCATCGCTGAAGCCGCTGGCGCGCAAGTGGCCGCCCTGCCCCATCTGGGCAGTTTGGTGCTGTGCGGGCAGGCGCTGGCCGCTGGCGGCAGTGCCAGCCAGCAGGCCGATCTGCTGCCCGCTTTGTTGAGCGGGGACAGCATTGCCGCCTATGTCCATGATGCTTCTCTCTCTGCCAGCGGCGACAGCCTGACCGGCGCGGCTGGTTTTGTCGCCCATGGCGGCAGCGCGAGCCATTTTGTCGTGACCAGCAATACAGGCGCATGGGTCGTGGCGGCCAATGCGCCTTGTGTGACTGTCACCACGCAGACCACGATGGACCAGACCCGCCCTTATACAAAAGTCACGCTGGACGGCGCAGAGGGCGATCCGCTGGCCGATCCCGCAGCCGCGCTGGCCGCTGCACATCGTGCGGGCTTTGTGGCGGTGGCGGCAGAGGGGCTGGGCCTTGCACAGGCTGCGCTGGACCGCACAGTGGCCTATTCGCTGGAGCGGGTGCAGTTTGGCCGCCAGATTGGTTCCTATCAGGCGTACAAGCATCGTCTGGCTGACATGGTGGTGGAAATCGAACAGGCGCGCTCAGCCGTCTATTGGGCAGCCTGCGCGGTCGATGAAGGCTCTGACGAAGCGGCCATGGCCGTGCATGCCGCCAAGAGCTTTGCCGCCGATACTGCGTTCAAATGTGCCGGGGACATGATCCAGCTGCATGGCGGGATCGGCTTCACCTGGGAACATGACG
>JAGREF010000044.1 GCA_020446665.1 Sphingomonadaceae bacterium | reverse complement strand
ACCTATTTCCTCTATGACAATGCCCGCCACCGGATTGACAGTTTTATCGGCGGCGGAACCGCATTCGATCAGGTCGATCTGGCGCAGCGCACCTTGCTGGCTGGTGGCTGGACGGGCACCGGCATGCGACTGGGTATTCGCAAGTTCAACCTGCCGGAAGCGCATACGGATTATATCTTCTCCGTGATTGGCGAGGAATTCGGCCTGTTGGCCTGCGCCCTGATTGTGGTGCTCTATCTCGCCATCATGGTGCGGGTGCTGGTGCGGTTGGCGGAAGAGGAAGATTTGTTCACGCTGCTCGCCGGGGCGGGCCTTGCCACTCAGCTGGGCGGACAGGCATTCATCAATATCCTCGTCAATCTGCAGCTATTCCCTTCCAAGGGGATGACTTTGCCGCTGATTTCCTATGGCGGCTCTTCCACAATCGCCGTTTGCCTTGCAGTTGGCCTGCTCCTCGCGATAACGCGGCGCAACCCCTTCCTGAAACGCAATGTGCGCGGATTGAAGGGCTTGTTGACCGACAGGGAGGAGCGCGCATGAGCGGCGCAAACCGGCATTACGTATTGGCAGCAGGCGGCACGGGCGGGCATCTGATCCCCGCCTTTGCGCTCGCAAGCGAATTGGAGCGGCGTGGGCACCATGTCGCGCTGGTTACCGATACGCGCGGAGCGGAGATCCCGGGCAAGCCCGACTTCCTGCCAGCCCATGTCCTGCCCGCCGGGCGCTTTGGCAAGAACCCGCTGCGCTGGCCCGCAGGGATCAAGGCCGTGCTGGAAGGGCGCAGCATGGCGCTGCGCCTGTTCGAGACGTTTCAGCCTTCTGCGGTGATCGGCTTTGGCGGCTATCCCTCGCTCCCCACTTTGCTGGCGGCGACCTCTGCCGGTGTGCCGAGCGTGATCCACGAACAGAATGCCGTGCTGGGCCGCGTAAACCGCTTGCTGGCGGGTAAAGTGGATGCCATCGCGACCGCCTATCCGGAGATCAATCGGCTGAAGCCCAAATTTGCCGACAAGGTCCATCTGGTCGGTAATCCGGTCCGCGCCGAAGTGCTGAGCCTGCGCGAAGAGCCTTTTCCGGCATTCAGCGAAGAGGGCCTGCTGCGTGTGCTCGTCACCGGCGGCAGCCAGGGTGCGCGGGTGCTGTCCGAAGTGGTGCCTGATGGCCTCGCCATGCTGCCGCCTGCGCTGCGCGCGCGTTTGCAGGTGACGCAGCAATGCCGTCCGGAAGATCTGGAGGCGGTGCGGGAACGTTTTGCCAATCACGATATTCCCGCTGAACTGGGCACCTATTTCGAAGACATGGCCGGCCGCCTTGCCGATGCGCATTTGTTTATAGGCCGCGCAGGCGCATCGACCATTGCGGAACTGACCGCTGTGGGCCGCCCGGCGATCCTGATCCCGCTGCCCATCGCGACGGATGACCATCAGGCCGCCAATGCCCGCGAACTGGTCAAGACAGGCGGTGCCCGATCAATCCGCCAGCACAAGTTTGAAGCGAAGGAACTGGCCAAGCAGATACAGGCGCTCGCCCAGCGTCCCGAAACGCTGGCCACGGCGGCCCATGCGGCATGGAATTGCGGACGGCCCAAGGCGGCGAAGGACCTGGCCGATCTAGTCGAAAGCTTTGGCGGCGACGAAATGATGGATGTGATCCGCGTGGGCGGAGAAAAGGCCCGGCCTTCCTCCAAGGAAGCTCTGGCGAAGGACCGCGCGGCATGAGTGTTTTCGCGAACCTGAAATATCCTCCCCGTTTTTGCGCAGCAAAAATGGGGAGGGGGACCGCGACGCCGCAGGCGTCGGGGTGGAGGGGGCTTCAGCGCCTTTACCCCTCCGTCAGCCGCCTTCGGCGACTGCCACCTCCCCATTTGTCCCTTCGCTGGGCTCAGGGAAAAACGGGGAGGATCGCATCGTGAAAGGCGTTGGTACCGATATCGGCACGATCCACTTTGTCGGCATTGGCGGTATCGGCATGTCTGGCATTGCCGAAGTGATGCACAATC
>JAGREF010000432.1 GCA_020446665.1 Sphingomonadaceae bacterium | reverse complement strand
CGGTTGCCACATCGGCCATGCCCATGGGCATGCCGGGATGCCCCGAATTCGCCGCCTGTACCGCATCCATGGACAGGGCCCGAATAGCATTAGCCATCGGTGCCAGGCGTTGCGGGTCTAGGCTCATTCGAAAGGCTCCTGCTCTGCATGCGGGTGCCGGACCGGTTTCCGGCGATTCGCCGCGCGCGAACCCCTTCGCGGACGCACCGCATGAGGTCAAGCGCGGCGCAGCCCAAGTCCCAAGGCAATTGGATTTTTACCTTCCGCAGGCACAAGCGAAACCGACTTATCAACAGGGCGCCGCAACATTTTGCGCGCGCAGGACAAATCGGATAATTTTCCTACCCATGAGTGAGCAACGTATCGAATCCGCCGTGCACCGGATAGAGGCCGCCCTGGCCCGGATCGCCGAATGCGCAGACACAATGCGCCCGGCCCCGCCATCGGTTTCCGGGCTGGTGGTCAGCCATGAAAATCTGCGCGAAGCAGCCAGTGCGACGCTGAAAGAGCTGGACGAACTGCTTGAAAGGCTTGAAGAATGAGCGAAGTCACGCTCTCCATCGGTGGCCGCAACTACACGGTCTCCTGCGCTGACGGAGAAGAAGATCACGTCGCTGGTCTGGGCGCGCGCATTGATGCCAAGATGGCCGAAATGGGCGCGGCGCTTGGCAATAATGAAGCCCGCAATTTCCTGTTCGCATCCTTGCTGCTGGCCGATGAATTGCACGAACGCGGCACGGAATTGCTCAAGGTCAAGGACGAAGTCCTTGCTGCAACACGGGAAACTGCCGATGCGCGGGCGCGTATTGCCCCGCTTGAGAAAGAACTTGAAGCTGCGCGCAACCTTGCCGAAGACGCCGCAAGCGAACGCGATGCGCTGAAGATTGCAAAGGAAGCGGCTGAAAAGGATCGGCAATCTGCGCTGGATCAGCTGGACGGGCTGCGCAGCGAAATTCTCCAGACGGGCGATGCCCTGCAGGATGCAAAAGCCGGGGAAGAACAGGCCCGCAGCGAATTGGCAAAGCAGCAGGAAGCGCTCGATTCCCTCAAGGTCGAGTTGGATGGCCGTGTCGCCAAGGTCGGTTCGCTCAATGAAGATCTGACCAGGGCCCGTGCTGCCAAGGATGAGCTGGAGCGCAAGCTGGAAGAGCTGAGCGAAGAGCGTGACGCGCTGGCGGCTGCGGTGCAGGATATGCGCTCCGGCCAGACAGAGCTGGCGGAAGAACTGGAAGCGTCGCGCGCGGCCCCTGCCCCTGCCCCTGCCCCTGCGGCAGAGGCTCTGCCCTTGTCTGCCGACCCCGATCTTGCCCCGGCGCTGGAAAAATTTGCCGAGTTGCTCGAAAATTGCGCAAGCAAGCTTGAGGGTAAGGCAGCCAACGCTTAAATAGGCACTGGCGGGACTGCCCGGCACGAGCCGATTGAATATCCCTGAGGCTATAAGCATTCCTAGGGAGTTGTCCCTGCTCCGGAACACGGGTTCGTCCTGAGGACCGGGGTATACGGCGCCCACCTGACGTTTTCGCGTCAGAGGATTTCCCGGTAACGACCCATGGTGGTTCCGCCACACCATGATTTGCCACAAACGCCGGCACCGCCGCCCGGCGGCCTGGCTTTCCTCGCTCATGCGGCCAGACAGTCCGCTCAGCGCAAGCTATCGGGACTTTCCGTGACCAAGCAACAACTCCGCCAGCAATTGCGTGCCGCCCGGCAGGCTCATGTCGAGGCTTTGCCCGCTGTCACGAAAGCCTTGCTGTTCCGCCGTCCGCCGTCACCGCTGCTCGATATGGTGCCCGATGGTGCCTCGGTCGGGCTGTATCATGCGTCACCGTGGGAAGCGCCTGCCAGTGGCTATGCCGCCTTCTTTGCCGAGGCGGGACATGCCATTGCCCTACCCCGCTTTGCATCCCCGAAAGCGGAGATGCAGTTTCGCGCGCACACCGACCCGTTCGGTGAGAGCGATCTGGAACGCGGCGCCTTCGATCTGCTGCAGCCGATGGAAAGCGCTCCGTCGCTGATCCCTGACGTTCTGATCATGCCGCTGCTGGGATTTACCGCACAGGGCGCGCGGATCGGACAGGGTGGCGGGCATTATGATCGCTGGCTTGCCGCGCATCCCCAAACGCTGGCTATCGGGCTGGCATGGGATTGCCAGCTGGTAGAGGAACTGCCACTCGAACCGCATGATATTCCGCTCAATGCGGTCATTACCCCAACCCGCTTTTACGGACCATTCTGATGCGCGACAAACCGACCCTGCGAATTCCGCTTGGCATCCTTGCCCTGCTGGTGGTGCTGGCGGTTTATGCCGTTCTGGTGGCCAATGCGTCGGACTATATCGGTCAATGGCATGTGCTGGTGCAGACGGTGATCTACATCATCCTTGGCACCATCTGGCTGCTGCCCCTGCGGCGGTTCCTGATCTGGATGGAAACCGGCAAATGGAGCGCGCCGGAGGAATAGGCGCAGCAAGGCGAGGCCTTCAGACCAACTGACCAACGATGTGAGAAAATCCCCAAGTGGCGCGAGTGACGGGACTCGA
>JAGREF010000431.1 GCA_020446665.1 Sphingomonadaceae bacterium | reverse complement strand
AGCGGCACCTTGATGCAGACATTGTCAGCCAGCTTGCGCAGCACTTCTGCCTCTTTCATCATGGTTGCATGGTCAAGCGCGACCACTTCAGCACTCACCGGCCCATCGGTCAGTGCGCAGATTTCCTTCGTCACTTCCATGAAGTCACGACCCGACTTGGCGATCAGGCTGGGATTGGTCGTCACACCATCGAGCAGGCCGGTGGCCGCCAGATCCTTGATCTCGTCAATCTCGGCAGTGTCAGCGAAGAATTTCATGGATGCGCTCCGTCAGGGCAAATGATTCGTAGGTGCGCTGCCACGCATAGCAGCCTTTGCCATGCAGGCCAGCCGCCCTGCCGATCAGGAATTGCGAAAATCACTGCAAAGCAAGGTGATTGACCGGACGAATTTGCGCGACGATAGAGAGCTATGAACACGCTCAGCCAAGATTTCGCCCCCAAACCGCTCTGGCGGACAATCTGGGATTTCCCGCTGGTCGCGATGCTGGTGTCGCTGGCGGTATTCACGCTGGCCTTAGGCCTGATCAGCCTCGGATTGACCGCCGCCCCGCTTGGCCTTGACGAGAAATCCGGCCCGTTGGTGATGGCTGTGGTCGCTTCGCTCGCAGTCATTTTGCTTGTGAAACTGCTTGTATCCCGGCTGGGAGACAATCCGCGTGACGATTTGCCATGGACTGGCGCAATCCGACCATTGCTGATCGGCATTGGTGGATCGGCACTGCTCATGACGATCATAGTCGCCTTCACGGCTTTATTGGGCGGTTACGTTATTACCGGCTGGGGCGGCGCTTCATCGTGGCTTTGGCTGTTGCTCATGGCCGGGTTGCAGGCCGCAGTGGTGGAAGAATTCCTGTTTCGCGGCGTATTGTTCCGGTTTCTGGAGGAGTTCGGCGGTAGCTGGTTCGCGCTGGCGCTGACTTCGGCCCTGTTCGGCTATGTCCATATCAGCAATGACAACGCCACCTGGGTCGGCTCGCTCGGCATCGCCCTGGAGGCCGGGATCATGCTGGGTGCGGCCTATATGGTTTCCCGCTCGCTATGGTTGCCGATCGGCATCCATTTCGGCTGGAACGTGACGCAAGGGCTGGTTTGGGACGTGCCCGTATCCGGGCATGACATTGATGGCATAGTCGAAGCGAAAGCTGTCGGGCCAGAGCTCGTTTCCGGGGGCGCTTTCGGACTCGAAGCCTCTGTGGTCGCCATGGTCATAGCTTTCCTGGTTGGCGGATACCTGACCTGGCTGGCATGGCAACGCGGCCAGTTCATGCGCCCATGGTGGACCCGCCGCCGCATGGCCCGGCAAATGCGTGAAGGCACGCCCGGCTAGCCAAGCATGGGCGGCATCCCCGGCTCTGCCTTTGCCATGGCGCGCTGATAGGCTTCGCGTTCGCCCACCCGCTGCAACCATCCGCGCAAATTCGGGAAATCCGCCATGTCCGGGCCGCCAAACATGCGCCCGGTGGTGAGGCCAAAGCCCATCATGATGTCTGCCGTGCTGAAAGCCTGCCCGCCAAACCAGGGCTGTTGGCCCAGATGCTGTTCGATCATCATCCAGCTTTTCGCACCACGCCCGGCGACAAAATCCGGTATCTCATCCGCACCAGTAGCTTTCGCCGCCAGAACCATCATGCCATTGGTCATGAAGGTGCCATTGGCGTGATGGAACCAGAACAAGTGGGTCGGAAAATCGGGGCTGTCAGGTGACGGTACGAGTTTTCCTGCACCATATTTCGTCACCAGATATTCGATGATCGCGCCGCTTTCCCCCAGGATCAGATCGCCATCCTTGATGACTGGCGCAATCCCCATGGGATGCAGCGCCTTGTACTCATCCGGCGCAAGGCGATTGTCCTCGCGGCGTGAATAGAGTTTCAGCTCGTAATCGAGGCCCAGCTCTTCGCAGAGCCACACAATCCGTTCGGATTGCGAGATACGCAAATGGTGCACAGTCAGCATCGTCATTCTCCCTCGTTTACGTGTTGCGCGCCCAATCGGGGCTGGGCGGCATCACAGTAGCAAAGAATGTCTCGGCGCTGTCGAGATATTCGCGCTGGTGCCCTCAAACAAAGCTGTAGGGATCAATATCCACGCTGATGCGCACTCCGTTGGGGAAATGGAGCGCATCCAGCCAGTCGCGGATGACTTTCTGCACTTCCGCACTGCGCCGGGCATTGATCAGCAGGCGATAGCGATAGCGCCCGC
>JAGREF010000043.1 GCA_020446665.1 Sphingomonadaceae bacterium | reverse complement strand
GCCAGGCCGACTATCTCTATCGCGCCGCGCGCGGCATTGATCTGCGCCCTGTGCGCGCCAACCGCATCCGCAAATCACTGGGCGGCGAACGGACCTTCAGCGAAGACATTTCCAGCGGCCCCCGGCTGCGCGAGACGCTGGATGGCATTGTCGATATTGTCTGGGAGCGGATCGAGGAGGCCAGCGCAAAGGGGCGAACCGTCACGCTCAAGCTCAAATATAATGACTTCACTCTGACCAGCCGCAGCCGCTCTGTGCCGCATGCGGTCGCCAGCAAGGCTGAATTTGCACGCATCGGTCAGGACCTGCTGGGCGAGCTGCTCCCCCTCCCCCTGCCGATCCGGCTGATGGGGCTGACCTTGTCGAACCTCGAAGGCAGCGAGAATGACGCATGCGAGCCTGATACGGCGCAATTATCTCTTCTCTAACGATATTTGTCATTTGGTCTTTGGGATTCTTGAATTTAGGCGCTGCCAATATTGCCAAAACCGGAACAGCCATAATGCGCCATGCCTTGTCTTTTGCCCTTTGCACCGCGCTTGCAGCCCCGGCTGCTCTCGCCGAACCCGGAGACCTCGGAACGGGCGAGAGCGAATACCAGCGAGCAGTCCGCTGTGCTGTCATCAATGTCGATGGGGCGATGATGCTGATTGCCCATCCGGACAAAAGCGTGATGGAGAAAATCGTCGCCAGCGCGGATCGGTGGGACCGGCATGCTCGTCAGCTGGGCGGCAGCGAAGCGCAGACAAGGAGCGACTTCGAAGCCATGGACAAGGCAATGAAGAACATCACCGACCCCATGGATCGCGAAGAGAAGGCCAAGACCATGGCAATCCTGCTGGTCGATTGCGCGGCGGCGGAAAAGCGGGTTTTCGGCGAAGGCTAGGGTCAGGACCCTAGCCTTCGCGCCAGCCATGCCTCCAGCCGCGTCCTCGCCAGCGGGCTGAGCGGCTGTGGCAGGGCATCGAGCGCGAAGAAGCGCGCTTCCACGATTTCGCGACCATCAGGGTGCAATTCTTCGCGCACCAGCCCGGCGAAGACATGGGCGGTATGCGGCGCACCGGAAATCAACTCTGCCAGTTCGCTGACCAGCTCCAGTTGCTCGACCCGGCAGCCCAATTCTTCCATCATCTCGCGCTGGGCGGCCTGTGCCGGGTCCTCCCCGCGCCCGCAGCCGCCACCGGGGAAGCTCCAGTTGGCCGGGCCATAGCTATGCCGCACCAGCAGAATCTCGCCCGCCTCGTTGCGCCCGATCACAGATACACCCGCCAAGCGCGGTTTCACCACACGCCGCCAGATCCGCCGCGTCGCATGGGCCCGCCGCAAGGCGGCGCGGTGCAGCGGTGGCGGGATCAGCTGAAGCATGTCACCTGCTGACTGGCAGCGCCGAGCAGGCGCGCGACCGGCAAATCATGTTCACCCCGCAGCGCCCCGTCGAACACATCACGCTTGTCAACCCCGCGGATCACGAACATCAGTGCATCGCTGTCAAGTAGCGCCGGGATAGTCAGGGTGATGCGGTCAAACGGAGCCTCTGGCGGTAAGGGGTCCGGCGTCAGGCGGCGCATCACCTGCGGGTCATCCACCTGCGGATCGGTATTGGGAAAGAGCGAGGCAATATGCCCGTCGCCGCCCATTCCCAGCCATGCCAGCGCGAAATGCGGCGGTTCGCTCACTTCCTGCAACGACACGACCTGCGCACCCAATGGTTCAAACAGCGCACGAATCTTGCCGGTATTGGACGCTTCGTGGCTTTCTTCCACCAGCCGGTCATCACCGGGCCATACGGCAATGCGCGACCAGTCGAGCGGGGCCTTGGCCAGTACTTCCATGATCGGGAAAGGGGTGGAACCGCCGGGCACGGTGATTGCCACAGTCCCGTCATTGGCAGCCAGGGCCACGGCCAGCTGCGTTTCGATCCATGCGGCGATATCTGCGGCACTTGCGCCTGCGATGATATTCACATTGTCCATGCTCGTGCCTTAGCAGATCGGCAGGCCATGCAAGCCGGTTTTCCCGCTGCGCATAGCTATGCCTGGATAATCCCGCGCGCGGCCAGCCCGGCCATAAGTGCGGCAATCCCGGTCACGACAGCGATCCCCAGGCGGATAGCGCGAAGCGGCCAGTTGCCCAGGTCCTGCCCCGCCATCCAGCCCAGCGTCAGCGCCAGCCCACCCCCCAGCGCACCGCCAATCCCGGCAAGCAGCGGCACGCCGGTCGCCACGGCAAAGGCAAAGACAAGGAAGCGTGACGCATCTCCCATCTGCCGGGCCAGCAGCACGATAAAGGCAGCTACCAGCGAGCGCGTAGGCTCTCTCGGGGATTTCTCCTTATTCGGCCATGCAAGTTCAAAGGCGGCTGCCGCCAATGCGAAAGCCACCAGCATGGTCTTGCCTGCATCAGGCATCAGCGCGGCAATCGCATCCCCGCCCCAGGCCATGATCGATGCAGACAGGATCGCCGCCAGCCAAGCAGTGAACAGCAGACCCACACCTGCACCCAGGCGCGCGGAAAGCTGCGCGACCAGTAGCTGGTCCCGCGCACCGAGCGAAGTCACCAGCGTAGCAGCAAAGGCAAAGAGGAAGGAGGGCATCGCCCTTCCCTATCGCGGCCCTTGCCCCTGCGCCAGAGGGATAAGCTTATGGAATCAGCCGATCCAGGGACCGGAAATGGCCAGCGTTGCCGTGGGACTGTAAACATTGACAAACAAGGTCTTGCCATCGGGAGAGAAACAAGCCCCAGCAAGCTCTGTCTGCGCACGCAGCAAGGCCAGCGGATAGGCCCGCCCCTGCGGATCGATCCACCGCAAATGATTGGTCACCACGTCGGTATACTGGTCTTCGCACACCACCAGGTGTCCCTTGGGGGTGACCGTGAGATTGTCCCCGTAATTAAGCTGTTCCGGATCAGTGCTTTCGAAAAACAGCTCCATCCGGTCCGGGATACGGGTGCGGCCGGGTGTCAGGCGGAAGATCTGGCCCAATTTGGCCGCACCGCCATTGGTGCAAGCAAAATAGAGATCCCGCTCGCCCATCCAGATCCCTTCGCCACGCGCAAACATCGCCGCACCTTTCGCCGCGCCGCGCAGCCGCAAATCATCTTCAGGCGCTTCGACATTGTCGAGATCGACCCA
>JAGREF010000042.1 GCA_020446665.1 Sphingomonadaceae bacterium | reverse complement strand
CTTCGACATTGTCGAGATCGACCCAAGACAAGGCATAGGATTGCCCCGGAACCCAATTGGGGCTTTCCCAGTTGCGCGTATCGGTAATTCCCCGTTCCAGCACGGCCGCCTGCAACCTGCCGCCTTCGGCCAGCTTTCCAGGAATATTGGGGATGTAGCGGTAGAGCAGCCCGTCCCCGCGATCTTCCGTCATATAGGCGATGCCGGTGACCGGATCGATCGCCACCGCTTCATGGTTGAAACGGCCCATAGCGGTGATCGGTTTGGGATCGACCAGCCCCGGCGCGCTGGCGGGGACTTCGAAGACATAGCCATGGGACTTATTGACCATGCCATTGGGCACAGTGACATCTTCCTCGCAGCTCAGCCAGCTGCCCCATGGAGTTACGCCGCCAGCGCAATTGCGGATCGTGCCGGCCAGCGAACGATATTGCTTCTCCACCGCCAGTGATGCTGCATCCAGCACCAGCGTGGTAGTGCCGCCCGGCAACGGGACGAGACTGCGTGCGACCGTGTCATAGGCCGGGCCCATGACCCCGCCGCCGTCATTATTTGTCTTAAGCTCATGGTTGCGCACCAGCGCGATCTTGCCATTGCCGAGGTCGAAACACCCCATACCGTCGGCCCGGTCAGGTACGGCAAAGCCATCATCCATAGCATCGCCCAGCTTGCTGATGATGCGATAAGTAAACCCCTCTGGCAGGTCGAGGAAACCGGCCGGGTCGGGCTGGAGCGGGCCATAGCCACTGCCCGATGCAGCGCTATCGGCCATACGCGTGGAGCAACCGCTCGCCAGCAAGGCAGCAAAGGCGCTGGATGTGGCAAGGAAGGAACGACGGTGCATCTTGGGGCTCACTGAATTCTCTCCGGAGTCATCCTCCTAGCCAGTGTCTTAGCAGGATGACATTCCGATGACAGCAAGCCAGCTGATACACTGCCAGATTTTTCACCCAGTCAAATCGGATAATGCCCCGGTTCAGTCTCGAAGGTGACCCAGCGCAGCTCGGTAAAGGCATCGATCCCGGCTTTGCCGCCGAAGCGGCCATAGCCAGAAGCCTTCATCCCGCCAAAGGGCATTTGCGGCTCGTCGCTGACCGTGCTGGCATTGACGTGGCAGATAGCCGTTGCATAAGACTTCACGATGGACTCGGCCCAGCTAGTCGACCAATCAAACGCCTCGGTTTGCGCCGGTCACGCAGAGGGCCGGATCAGGGAGAACATGAATGGCACTGGCACCCGATCTGGCTACACGCACTGACCCGAACACGATAGAAGATGATGGCACGCATACTGACGCGCCCGGCCTCAATTACTTCGTGATGGGCCTGTTCTTCATCTTTGGCGGCATCACCTCGCGCAACGATGTGATCATCCCCAAGCTGAAAGAGCTGTTCACGCTCAGCTACATGCGCGGCGCAGTGGCGGGCCTTGTTACCATGATCCTGGGCTGCTTGCTGTTTATCCCGGCCAGCCAGACCGCGACCTATCCGATCTTTCTTGGCGCGTTCTTCATTCTCGCCAGCTGCGTGGTGATCGTGCAGGTGGTGGCTAGCCCGCTGATCAGCCTGCTCGGTCCGGCAAAGACCGCGCATAGCCGCCTGACCTTCGCACAAGCCTTCAACTCCTTGGGCACCACGATCTTCCCGATTGTGGGGGCAACCGTAATTCTGGGCAGCCTCGCTGCAGTGAGTGCTGACCAGCTTTCAGGTGCATAGCTGCAGGCCTACCGTGCGGCAGAGAGCAAGGCGATCTGGCAGGGCTATCTGGGCGTTGCTGCTCTGATCGCCATTGTTGCCGCAGCCGTTTGGGCCTTCCGCCACCGCTTGCCGCATGATGAGGAGAGCATGGGCGATAGCGAGCTGGTGCCGTTCAACCGTTATCTTCTGGGGCTGGCGCTGGTTGCTGTTGGCGGCTTTGTTGCCCTGCAGTTCAACGGCTGGCTGGGCGTGTTGATCATCCTGTCGGCACCGGTTGTCTGGCTCCATGGCAATGAGCTGCTCAAACGCACCCGCTTCTCCTGCGGCGCATTGTGCATCTTCCTTTATGTCGGGGCAGAAGTGTCGATTGGCTCGATCATCATCAACTACCTCTCGACCGAACGCGTTCTGGGCGAGCCGGAAAGCGTAATTGGCTGGATGATCGGCCTTTACTGGGGTGGTGCCATGGTTGGCCGTTTCATCGGGTCCGCCGCGCTACGCATGTTTAGCCCGGGATTGATTCTGGCAACAAATGCAATTGGAGCGATCCTGCTGATCGTGATTTCGACCCAGACCAGTGGCGCAGTGGCAGCCTATACGCTGCTGGCCGTGGGCCTGATGAACTCGATCATGTTCCCGACTATCTTCTCGCTCGCCTGCGAGAAGCTGGGCGCAAAAGCGGTCGATGATTCGGGCATCATCAATGTCGCGATCTTTGGCGGCGCGGTTGTGCCCTTGCTTTACGGCGTCGTGGCCGATGCGACAGGCGGCAATCTGGCGCTGGCCATGATCATCCCGATTGTCTGCTACGCTATCATCGCCGGTTTCGGGGTCTTCGCACGCAAGCCTGCCTGACGATCGCTTTGCTCGCTCCAGCCGGAACCATCTCCCGGGTAAGGCGGTGAAGGGAATCTTCAGGGCAAATTAACTAACTGATTTTTAGGTTATTTCTCGAACACCTTGCCTCTCAAAGCCCCCAAATGGGCCCCAAAAAAGATGAACTTCTTTGGGAAGTGGTTGGATTCCCGAGGAAGTAAAGGTCACTTTTCAAAACCTATATTGACCTCTGCATCAGTTCTGACGAGGCTCCCAGCTCGGGGGCACGCCAGACGGTATTTGGCCACGCCTCGTCACAGCGCAAGGTTCCCGGATGGACTGCCACGACCTGACGGGTCGACGGGGAGGTTGCAAGTGTTGAGTACGAACCATCTCAATTGGCTCACGTAATTGAGACGGAGGCTTGGCCACTTCCACATCTGCCCCCACATCCTACTCCTACGCAAAACGCGCCTTGGCAGCAAACCAGTTTGCCTTGCTCGACTGCATCGCTTGGTCGCTATGCAATAAGATAGGGTCGGGCAAAGCGCGTTCAGTAACCAATCCAGCTAATCACTTACGGCGACTACCAGATCGTCAAGTGCCATGGAGCCAGTGAAACTTGCTCCATCTGAGTCCAGAGAAATCTGAAGGCCGGGCCTCGCGGGAAGGCCCACGCTGGCTTGCGGGATCGACACACTCAACTGAAAATCAGTCCATTCTCTCGCTGGAATACTAGTGCCACCGTCGCTTAAGGTGAGAGGAGCTTTCTCCAACGCCTCCATCCGCCCGACGCCTTTCTCTCGATATTGCAAACCTAGTTGCAGACGCACCGGCTGTGGAGCCCAGATCTTCCCACACAGCGTAACTTGATTTGCAGACAGCCTGCGAAAGAAAGTAGCAGGCCAGAGAAGCAAGCTGCGCTGGCTCGGCGTCGCATCCAGTTCGAGCGTGCTTCCCGACCTGCCGTGGAACCGGTATCCGATCTGCCCACCATCCAGTTTCAGCGAGCGATCGCGAGCATCATCGACTGAAGCCGCTTCGAAATCACCTGCTGCAAACAGCACATCGCTTTTGGCAAGGCAGGGGGCGCCATCAACGACACCGGGCGCATCAATGCTGGCGTTTCTGCCGGGCAAGACCAGCCCATGCCCACCATTGCGGCCAACCAATGTGCCTCTCTCTGCGGACAAGCGCGTGATACGATCCAGCACAGCGCGCCGCATGGATCCCACCGCCGGGACCGGACGATAGTCCAAAATTCGCAACGGAATCACTTCGGCTCTGACCAGCTTGCCTTCATCCAGCCAGACCTTCAGCGCAAAAGCGCCATGGGTTTCCAGAAAATACTGATCGAAGAGGAAATTGCCCATCGAATAAGCGATCAAGCCGCCATTGTAGAATTCCAGACCGTGGGTGACATGCGGATGATGCGAAGCAACCAGCGCAGCGCCTGAATCAATTGCCAGTTTCATCCGCCGCTCACTCTCCGGAGTCGGGCCATCGCTATATTCCCTGCTGCCATGATATTGGGCGATTACGATCCGGCCTGCCTCTGCTTCACGGCTGACTGTTGCCCCTATATTGGCATCACTGCCGAACGCGGCCCCGCCTTTATCCGTTTCCGCCACCTGATTGGGCTCAACCCGTCCCTTCCAGCCAACATAGCCAAGGAGCGACAAGTCCTGCCCGCGCACGGTCATGCGGGAGGGGCGCAATGCCTCCTCCTCTCCCATGCCTGCGCCAGACCATTGCAGACCTACCCGATCAAGCGCGGCCACGGTGTTGGAGATGCCTGCTTCAAGATAGTCATAGCTGTGATTATTCCCGAGCGTGACATAGTCAAACCCCACCTGCGCCAGCGCATCGGCCAGTTCGGGAGGGCTGAAAAACACCACCATTTTTGGCGGTGCATTGCCCGCATCGCGCCCCGCCAGCACCGTTTCAAGATTGACAGAAGCAATGTCGGATGCCTCTAGGTAGGGCCGGATCGGCTCCAGCAGGGCCGCAATATCCGGCAGGGGGTCTGCAGGATCGACTAGCTGGCGCTCGCCCCAGATCGGAGAACTGAAACGCCGCCCTGCCATCGCGTCGCCGGCGAAGAACAGTTCCACCCGGCCCGTCTTTTGAGCGACCACGCCGAGTGAGGGGACACGCAAGCAATCGCACTCAGCACGATACAACTCCGCTACCCCAAACGTCTGCACAGAGGGATAGATAGCCGCACCGGTGATACGAATACGATAATATGGCGCGATACCAACCTGCGCCGCAAATCCGCCACCGCTTTGCGCAATGGAGGAAACACCGTTGATCTCAACCTCCAGCCCGGCAGCATCTATTCCATCAAAGGACGTATCCACTATGCCACTGATCGCGAGCATTTCTGACGAATCTTCAGCCAATAACGGGGATGCCACCGCCATCGCGGAAACGACAAAGATCAGCAGTGAGATGAAATGACGCATGGCTTATCCTTGTCGGCTCTGGTCTGACATCCATTTTCCAGCCTGTTGGCCCCCATGTCGAGTGCAATACAGCACCTTTCCTATAGCTGGCGGCTATAGGAAAGGTGCGACTTTATCGTGGTGGAGATCGCCAAGGCAGCCCACCATTGTGCCATGGCAATAGCACGCAAGGCATTGATAATCGGGGGTGGCATAATTGGCGTGACAAGCGCCTATGCCCTTGCCCGCAATGGCTGGGCAGTGACTATTGTAGAAAGCGAGCCTCAGGTCGCAAGAGGCGCTTCGCTCGGCAATGGGCGGCAATTGAGCTACAGTCACACCAACGCACTGGCCAGCCCCGCATTGTTGCCTCAAATGCCCTCGCTATTGCTGGGGCACGATGATGCCTTTCGCATTAACCTGCGGCCCAGCCTTCCGTTTGCGATGTGGCTTATGCGCTTTCTTGGCAATTGCACCCGCCGTGCGTTTCGCGCCAACACGCTAGCCTGCCTCCAACTGGCGCAGGAATCGCGTGCAGCGATGGACGATTTGCTGGATCAGCACCCGATCGCCTTCAACCAGCGCAAAGCGGGGAAGCTGGTGCTACTACGGTGTGAACAGGAGTTGCTGGCCGCAGAAGCCAGCACCCAATTGCGGCAATCGGCAGGGGCCGAGCTGGAATTGGTATCGCCAGAGCAGGCTTGCGAGATCGAACCAGCGCTTGCCCATGGGCCGGAGCAGCTAGCAGGTGCAATCTACTCACCGGCGGATGAAACCGGCGATTGCAGCCATTTTGCGGCAGAACTGCTGGACCTCTTACAGCGCTCATACGGCGTCACATTTTTGGGCGGAAACAGCGTGAACCGGATCGCACGGCAGGCGCAGGGTTGGCGGGTTCAGCACGAAGATGGCAGCGAGTTAGAGAGTGACCATGTCCTGCTCACCACCGGCCACCAGGCAAACCACCTGCTCGCACCGTTGGGATTGGCCCAGCCGATCCAGTCTATGAAAGGCTATTCCTTCACTGCCCCTATCGGCATTGCCGCACCGGCCCTGTCCATTACAGACAATGCCCGGCGGATCGTCTTCACCAATCTGGGCGAGCATATGTTGATCGCCGGGATTGCCGATATGGGCGATGCCAGCAAGCAGGTTGATCCGCAGCGGCTGGCGGTCATGCGCCGCGCCGCACAGGCGAGTTTGCCCTATGCGGCGGACTATGATGCGGTAGATGAAGGCTGGGCAGGCCACCGCCCGATGACACCTGATTCCCTGCCGATCATCAAACAACTGGCCCCCGGACTATTCGCCAATCTGGGACATGGCATGCTCGGCTGGACACTGGCCATGGGGTCGGCAGAGCGGCTGGCCCGTCTCTTGGGTCGACCGACCTGACCATCAGGGCGAGTGCCCTATACGTCGTCTGCGGAGATATATTCCTCGACGTCGATTTCGCCCGCCATCCGGCCCACGGCCACTGCCACCACTGCATCACCCGTCACGTTGGTCATGGTCCGCATCATGTCCAGCGGGTGGTTGATTGCCGCAACGAAAGCAATCGTTTCGAGCGGCACACCGATGGAAGAGAGCACCAGGCTCATCATGATCAACCCCGCCCCTGGCACCCCGGCCGTTCCGATGGCGCCCAAAGTCGCAGTAAGAGCAATCATCAAATAGGACATCCAGGTCAGTTCCACTCCGAATGCCTGCGCTCCGAAAATGGCGATCACCCCCAGATACATGGCGGTACCATTCATATTGACCGTTGCCCCCAGTGCCACGGCAAAGCTGGAAATCGCTTTTGAAACGCCAAGGTTGCGTTGCACACAGCGCAAAGTGACAGGCAATGTGGCGTTTGAAGAAGCGGTGGAGAAGGCCACGGCCTGCGCGTCCACAACACCGCGGTAGAAATCAATCGTCGGCAATTTGGCAATAAAACGCAGGATCGCCGGATAGACCAGCAACAGGATAATCGCACAGCCTGCATAGTTAAGCGCCACCAGCTTGGCGAGCGGGACCAGGGCATCGAAACCGAAAGTTCCGGCCACCCAGGCCATCAGCGCAAATACGCCGAAGGGCGTGAATTCCATCACGATCACCGTCAGGCGTTGCATAACGGCCGAGGCTGCTTCAAAGCCGCGCACCAACGGCTTTGCCTCATCTCCGCTCATCAGCATGGCCATGCCAAACAGCAGCGCGAAGATGATCACGGGCAAGATCTGACCCTGCGCCATGGACATGATCGGATTTTCCGGCACCATCGCTATCAGCATCTCAACCAGCGACTGGTCGGGCCTTTCCGGCAATGTCGCGTCAGGCGGCAGTGTGATGGTCAACCCTGCGCCCGGCTGGACCACAGTTGACAATGTCATGCCCAGCGTCACCGCTATGATCGCAGTGCCAAAGAACAACAGCATGGCCCGCCCACCTACAGAGCCCAGCTTGCGCAGATCGCCAATCGAGGCGACCCCACCCACCAGCGAGAAGAAAATCAGCGGCACCACCAGCATCTTGATCATGCGGATGAACAAATCGCCGACCCATTTGATCGCGACAATATCCTGTTTGAAGACCAGCCCAGCCGCCACGCCCAACACCAGCGCCAACAGCACGCGCTTCCACAATGCGGTTGCGAACCAGCTCTTTGCCAGTTTGGCCATCAGCTTTCCTTCCCTTGTACAGTGTCACACATGCCGCCTGGTGGCTGGCCTTTCAGCAGCCGCCCCGGCAATGCGCCGGTGTATTTCCCTGCCTCAATAACCACTTCCCCATTCACGATCAGCGTGCTGACACCGCGCGCATACTCCTTTGGAGCGGAATAATTGGCCAAGGGCAAAAATGCAGAAGAATCGAAAATCACGATATCGGCAGCATATCCCTCGGCCAGATAGCCACGATCCTTCAGCCCGATCGTATCAGCAACCTTCCCGCTGCTGAGGCGGATGAAGCGGCCCGGTGCCATCGCCCCACCCCTGACCCAATCCTGCCACGCCTTGGGATAGGTCGCATATTTGCGCGGATGGCCAGCGCTGCCGTCAGAGCCAGTCATCACCCACTCCCGCCCGGCAAAGGCAGCAATATCGTCGGGCGACATATTGAATGAAGCCAGCCGCGCATCACCATCCTGCAAGATGCGGATTGCGGCCGCTTGCGGGCTGGTGTCCCACTCCCCCGCTACGGCACCCAGCGTCTTGCCGGAAAATCCGTGTTCCGTATCAATCTCTCCGGTGATCAGCAGGCTTTCCGGCCCGCCGCGCCTTGCGATATTGGCGGCGATCTCGCTGGCGATGCGCTCTTCCGTTGCTGGATCGCGCAGTCGGCCTCGAAGTGCCTCCATCCCGCCGTCCAGTGCCCAACGCGGTACCAATGCGCTACTGATACGCGTTCCCGATGCACGCCACGGATATTGGTCAGCCGTCACTATCTGGCCTGTCGCCTGCGCAGCCTCGACCCGCTCAATCATGTCCTCGCTCTGGCCCCAGACCGCCGGACCCAGTGCCTTGATATGCGAGAGATGAACCGGGATCTGCGCGCGACGGCCAATCTCCAACGCTTCGTCTAGCGCTGCAATGACGCCGACGGTGAAGTCACCCTCGTCGCGCAAATGCGTGTCGTAATAGCCGCCCAGCCTGCCGGTGTCCCGTGCCAGCACGACCACTTCATCGGTTTTCGCGAAGCTTTGCGGGAAGTAATAGAGCCCTGCAGAAAGCCCCAATGCTCCACCGCACATGTCGCGTCGCACGGCCAGCCGCATCTGTTCCAGTTCGGCATCATTGGGGGCACGGTCTGCTTCGCCAAGAACTTCGCGCCTAATGCCTCCAAACCCCGCAAGGACAGCATAATTCGTGCCCGCCGGGGCAGCGCGAGTCGGAAAGTCGGTAATACCCTGCCCGTCATTTCCGACCACCACTGTGGTCACTCCCTGATAGGCATAGGCTAGGTTTGCGCGCTCCTCTTCATCACTGGAAAACACCTCGCCATCAGCATGGGTGTGCGGGTCGATAAAGCCGGGCGCAACAATCTGGCCCTGCGCATTGATCACTCGAACACTCTTCGCTTCCCGGGCCAGACCTGGCGCAACGCGAATGATGCGGCCATTGCGGATGGCAATATCGACATTGCCAAGTGGCCGCCCGTCGCCATTGATCATTTCCCCGCCGGTAATGACAATATCAAACGGGGAACCGGCGGATCCTTTAGGTGTCGTGCAGCCTTGTATAGCCAGCGCCAGCAACGCCGACAGCGCGAGGCGCGCAGCGCCGTAACGCAGCTCACTCCGGCGCATGATCGGCTGCCAGCATCGCTGCCATCATCGCTTCCGCCGCCGCCCTGCCAAGCCGCCGGATCAAAGCGCGGTCAGTCTCATCGCCGATCTCATAGGTCGCAGTCGGCACACCGAAGCGATCATGCACCCACGCCTTTGACACGGGCAGATCCGGATTATGGCCCGGCTCCACCCGCACATCATAGTCGGGCAAGCGCGCTGCGTAATCGGCCAGCCATGCCGGAAGGAAACCCGGCGGATCGGTCTCCATTTCGGGCAGGAGGGTGTAGATTGTGTCGTAGCGGGTCGAATGGAAATCAAGGAAGAGCCGCAGCTTCGCATTAGGATCAGCCTCTATCCCTTCGAGCATGTCCCGCATCAACCGCGTTTCCGGCTGAGTAAAGGGGCCCCAGTCGCGGTTGAGATCAACGCCGCCCGTGGCATGGCGCCAATGGCCGTTTACAACCCCATCGGGGTTGAGCAGCGGCACCACCTGCGTGGTGAAACGCGCGCGATAGGCTTTGGCCAGATCATCCTCTTCCAGCAGCCGCTCGACAAAGGCTATCATGGCCAGCCCGCCGGTAACTTCTGGCGGATGCTGGCGGCCGACCAACACGACCTGCTCTGGAGCGGGCGTTGCTGCGGCAATGGTGAGTCGGTCAATCGATCGGCCTTGCGCCGATTTGCCCAGCTCTGCCCGGCTCGCCAGGGGGTTGGCTGTCAGCTTGTCCAGCCAGCTGTCATAGGCATCGGGCAGCAGCAATTCCTGCCCCGCAAGAATGCGGGCGGTCGTGTCGACCGGCACGGTAAGTCGCGCATTGCGCAAGTCCCCCACTGTCCGCAATTCCACTGCATCGGGATCAAGCCGCTCCCACCCCTTCCCCGGAAGGCCGATCTTGGGCTGATAGCGATGGCCGCAACTGGCATAGTCCAAATCAACGGTGATTGTGTCAGCCCGCTTGCCAAGAGCGCGAAACGCATACCAGGCGCTGCAATTGGTGACCTTTGCGTCTTCCGGTTCGATGCTGAGGCGAAACCACCCCTTGCCCAGAACTTCGCAACGGGCAAAACCGGAGCCGGGGAATTCTCCGTCAATCGTGTTCGTGCCATCACTGCAACTTTGCGCCGCCTGTGCGACCGTGCCAACGTCATCTCCGGACAATGCCGACTGGGTGGTAGCACAGGCTGCCAGCAGCACAGGCAACAGGGCAACCAAAGGGCGCATTGGCCCGTGCCCTCTGACGAGGGAGGTTAGCGGATTTCTCATCATATCCTCCCTCGTTTCGGGGGCGTCTCAGAGCTCCTTACGGATCGAGACGATGAACTGCCGCCCACGGGCGCTGTGTAACTCGCTGAAGAAGCCATAGGTTTCGTCAGCCAGCGGCGGATCCTTGTCGAACAGATTGTTGATCCCGAACTTGATCCGCGTGCCGTCCAGCGCCGTATCATTGTTGATAGTATAGCTGATCGCGGCATTCATAACGAACCAATCATCGACGCGATAGAACTCGCCCGTGTCGTTCTGGGTTACACTGGTGTCATAGACCTTGCCGACATAGCGCGCGAACAAATTGGCGCGCCAGCCGCCGCTTTTCCAGTTGAGCGAGCCAGAGAAGCGCCATTTCGGACGACCTTCGATTTCCAGCAACTCACCCAGTCCATCCACGCCGACTTCGGCAGGCAATGTGCCCGCAGCAATCGCGTCGAGCAATTCCTGCCCGTCAGGGCCAGCCGACTGGAAGAAGCTCTTGAGCCGTGCCGCGTTGAATCGCAGATCGAACTGGCCAAGCCCGAATTCGGGCACATCATAGACGAGTCCAAAATCCCAGCCCTTTGACTTGCGGCTATCAAGATTGAGATAAGGGTCCAGCACCTGAACAACCTGCCCCGCCGGGGCGAGGCTCGTTCCGGTAAACAGGGCAATATCATCCGTATCGGGCGTGGCCCGGATCACATTGGGGTTGGTGCTGCCATTCAGCCGGCGCAGCAGGTCCAGCGCAAGCGCATTGTCATCGCCGAACACGCCGACAATGCCATTTTGCGTAACCTGCCAGTAGTCGGCAGTCAGGGTCAGGCCAGGAATGAACTGCGGTTGGAAGACAACGCCCAGATTGATGCTCTCCGTGTCTTCCGGCTTGAGCTGGTTCGTGCCCGTTCGCAGGCTGACTGTGCCGCGCCCACCGCATGCACCCAGATCTGCGATAATGCCTTGCTCCACCTGCGCCTGACACACCACATAATCGTCGCGCGTATTGACGCGGGTGGTGCCCTGATCATTCACCTGCACCAGATTGGGCGCACGGAAACCCTGCGACCATGCGCCACGGAAGAGCACACCCGGCGTCACCGTCCATGCTGCGGCAATACGCGGAACAGCGGCAGTTTCCTTGATGTCATCAAACCGTTCGAGACGTCCGGCAGCCTGAATGTTGAATTCATAGACCAGCGGCACATTCATATCCGGCCCGATCAGCGGCACCAGCAATTCGGCATAAGCCGAATAGACATTGCGCGAACCGTTTGTGTCAGGCGACGGGCTTGATCCCATTACATCGCTACCAACGAATGCACCCGTCACGCTGTCAGTGAAAGTTATCGTCCCGTCCAGACGGGGATCGCGATCATCATAGAAGCTTTCGCGTCGCCATTCGATGCCAGCAGCGATACCCAGATCACCGCCCGGCAAAGTGAACAGGTCAGGCCGCGAAACCTTGAAATCGGCCAGCGCCAGGCTGGTGCCACCTTTGCGGAAAACATCGACAGTGAATGTGTCGATCACCGATTGCGGATTGGGCGTGCAGTCACCTTGGCTGACATCCACCAGACACCCGCCATTGAACGGGTTGTAGGCATCTGGCGTCGTGCGGTTAATTGCCTGCTGCAACAGCGTGTTGGAGATGCGGTTGCGAGCAAGATCGACAGAATCCGCTTCTGAATAGAGGAAGCCGGTGTCGAAGTCCCAGCTGCCCAGCGACCCTTTGAAACCGCCAACAAAACGCCAGCTTTCCTTGGTATTTTCGATCCGGCGTGGGCCGACATCGACATAGCGCATTCGCTCCATGATTACATCTGCGCCGCTGGCTGAAATCGTAGTTCCAGCAAGCCGGTTGGGGCTGCCTACTGGACCGAACGGGTTCCAGTAGGCATCGCGAGAAATTCCAATTGGCACAGCCGAAAGCTGCGCCGTGGCGGAGTTGTTACGCTGGCTCTTGGACCGGTAATAGCTGCCTTCGAAATAGAACTCGATGTCCGGCGTCAGCTCGTAATTGAACAGCGCCATCGCATTGTAACGGTCTTTCTCTGAGAAGAGATCGGAGCCGAAATTGACGTTATACCGTGTATCCGTGGAAGGCGTCGTACCATTGCGCGCGCACAACCCGCCGGGGAAAGCCATGCGGCAGCCAGAGAATGTATCGGGCTGGAGATAAAAATCATCATCGTTGATAGGCGTGGCACTGCGCGAAGCCTGAATATCGAATTGCCCGAACGGGGTGCTGGTGGAGTTATTGTTGAATTGGGTGTCCCCATCAAAGGCAGTTCCGGCAA
>JAGREF010000430.1 GCA_020446665.1 Sphingomonadaceae bacterium | reverse complement strand
CTGCTGGGCAATCCGCTGACCATGCTGCTGGGCCTGCCTGCCCTGCTATGGTGCCTGTGGGCCGGAATAGTCCAGCGCCGCCGCGACACGCTGGCGGTGTTCGTACTCTATGCCGCCAGCCTTGGCTTCTGGATTATCGCGGCCAAGCCGGTGCAGTTCTATTACCACTATCTGCTGCCCAGCTGCTTCCTGCTGATCGCGCTGGCACTGGCGCTGGACGCGCTATGGCAGCGGGGCAAGCGCCGCCTGCCGATCGCCGCGCTGGTCGCCAGCTGCGCGCTGTTCGGCTGGTTCTACCCCATCCTCAGCGCCGCCCCGCTGGAGGGGCCGGGCAGCTTTGCCCACTGGATGTGGCTGGATAGCTGGCGTTAGGATCGGCGCCTGAATGCCAGAACCGCAGCAGACAGCAACGCCCCGCCAAAGGCCAGCGTCATATCCTTTTGCGCATCCCACATGTCGCCTTGCTGGCCATTATAGGCATCCGCATTGCCGGGTGCCATCAACAGGGTCAGCATCCATTCGAAGATTTCATACAATCCACTGACAGCCAGAACGAATTCAACCGCGACATAGACGGCCCAAGTCGCGCCAAGCCGCGTATAGCGGGCAAGGAATTCATGCAGTGGCCAGAATAACAGCAGGCCAAAGGAAAAATGGACCAGTCGGTCGTAATGGTTGCGCTCAAACCCGAACAGATCCGATGGCGCTGGCAGGCCGACCATCTGGAACCAGTCATCATAGGGCACGAATGAATAGATATAGCGTCCGCCAATCGTGTGCAGCAGCAGGAAAAGGCAGGTCGCCGCCACTGCGCCATCGGACAGCGGCCATTTGCGCAGGCCAAACCACAGGCCCAGCAACACCGCCAGCGTAGGGATATTCTGCAATGGGGCGAGCTGCGGATAGGGTGAACCCCAAATGCTGAGGAGCGCGCATCCGGCGGTCACAATGATCAGCAACGCCTGATTGCGCGGCGGCTTTGGCATGGTCAATATCGCCCCCAGACAAACCGGCTCGAAAGCGCATAATTCCACACCGCGCCGATCACAATGCCCGCCAGCGCCGCCAGCGCCCAGTGCACGCCGCGCGCCTGCAGCAGTGTTGCGACCGCGACATTGGCGAGCGCGCCCACGGCGCAGGTGGCGCAGAAGCCTGCCCAGCCCTTCAGCACAGCGCCTGCCCCCGTCAGCCGCTGATCACGATAGGTCAGCCAGTTGTTGAGCCAGAAGTTGAAGCTCATGGCGATAAAGGTGGCGAGCGCCTGTGCCAGGGCAAAGCCGCTCCCGGCCAGCACATAAAGCAGCGCCAGCGCCGCCATATGCACCCCCACGCCCAGCGCCCCGACCGTGCCGAACAGGGCAAAGCGCGTGGGGATCAGCTGGCCGAATGTCCGTTCATACAGGCCGATCAGGAATTCAAATGCCACCGCCCGGTCCAGCTTGCTCTGCCCGGCGCGGCGCTCGGCGAATTGCAGCGCGAATTCGCGCACGCTGAGCGGCGGAGAGGATGCCGCAAGAATGTCGAGCAGGATCTTGAAACCAATACCGGAAAGCTGCGGCGCAATGCGGCGCACCGTCTCTGTCCGCAGCAGGAAATAGCCGCTCATCGGGTCACTCAATTCCACCCCGGTCAGCTTGCGCGCCAGCCGGTTGGCCAGCGCCGATCCCTGCTCGCGCCGCTGATCCTCCAGCCCCGCCGCGCTGGCCCCGGCGACAAACCGGCTGGCCACCGCCACATCGCATTCCCCGCTTTCCACCGCCGCCAGCATCGCGGGAAGGAGCGCGGGATCATGCTGGTGATCCGCATCCATAACGGCCACGAATGGCGCAGCCGTGGCGCACATCCCCTCTATCGCGGCGGAGGCCAGCCCGCGCCGCCCGATACGCTGGAGCACGCGGATACGCGGGTCACAAAGCGCCAGCCGCCGCGCCTCGTCAGCGGTGCCATCGCTGCTGTCATCATCGACAATGATCGCTTCCCAGCCATCCGGGCCAAGCGCGCCCTCAATCCGCTCGACCAGCGGGGCGAGGTTCTCGCGCTCGTTAAGCGTAGGCAGGATGATGGCGAGATGCAGCATGGCAGGGCGCTAGGCTAGCATTGCTGCAATCATGTTTCACGCGAAGTTGTTGCGACTGCGCGTAGAGAGGCAGGAATAGCAAGCCTTCCCTTTACCATTTCTGCGTCACCCCGGGCTCGACCCGGGGTCCCGCTTCGTTGGAGCCGGGCCGGAAGAAAAGCGGGATCCCGGATCAAGTCCGGGATGACGAGGCAAGTTTCAGCGGCGATGGAGCAATCACATACGCGCCAGCACCGCGTCACCGATCTCCTCTGTTCCGGCATTGCCGCCCAGATCACCGCCGAGCACGCCATCTTCCAGCGCCTTGGCCACGGCGGCTTCGATCCGCGCGGCTTCCGCTTCCAGCCCGAAACTGTGGCGCAGCATCATCGCGGCAGAGAGGATCGTGGCCATCGGGTTGGCCTTGCCCTGCCCGGCAATATCGGGCGCGCTGCCATGGATCGGCTCGTAGAGGCCAAAGGTGCCATATTCCGTCTGGCGCTCACCCAGCGAGGCGCTGGCCAGCAGGCCGATGGAACCGACGCACATGCTCGCCTGATCGGA
>JAGREF010000429.1 GCA_020446665.1 Sphingomonadaceae bacterium | reverse complement strand
GAGTGGGAGTTTTCCGCTCCCTTTCTCGCTTTTTGAAGGAATGGTGGAAACCGCTGCTGGTTGCGCTGAGCCTGAGCTTCGCAGTCATGATTGCCAGCCCGTCCGATAAGCAGGATCGGAAGATTTCTGACAAGCTGCTGGTCAGCAAGCAGACCAAGGCTGATCCCGACATATTGATCGTGCGGATTACGGGGGCAGATACACGGCGCTTTGGCGGCGCGGTGTTAAGCCGCGAAGGCGCCGCGCAATTGCTCGATTCACTGGAGCAACGCGGCGCCCGCCGTGTCATGGTCGACATGTTTCTGGGCGAGGAACTGGAGCCAATACAGGACGCAGCCATCACCAGTGCGCTAGAGCGGCTGGGTCCCGATCGCGTTGCATTGGTCACCGCACCGGGCCCCAAGGACTTTCCGGCTGGAATCTTTGCCCGCCATGCCACCATTGTTGATGCACGTCTGACGCCGGATGATGATAGCTGGCACCGCAGCATGGGTGTCACCACCACATTCTGGGGCAGCAATGCAGGGCGCTGGCTGGGTACTGGCGAGGCTTCGCCAGTACCGGTTACCTTTGATCTTCGCATTGATCCGCGCGGCTTTGAACAGCGTTCGGTGAGCGAACTGATTGATAGTTCCGACGATCTCACCGGCCGCCTGGTCGTAATAAGCGCCGATGCCCGCATTGCCCCCACGCGGGCTTTCCTGCCTTCCATGGGCACGGCAGACCGGGCCACAGTGATCGCGCTGGCCGCACAAACAGCGCGCAGCGATTATGCTGCCCAGCGATCTGAAGGCATGATGCTGAGCAAGCTGCTGGCTATTTTTGCCATCTTCATGGGCTTTGCCGCTGCTGCACGAACGCAGTCCGGACGCAAGCTGTTCATCACGCTGCTTGGAATCTGCATTTTGCTGCTTTCGGCATCTCTGGCCCTTCTGAATCGCTTTGCGGTGGAAATCTATCCGATCCAGCTGATCAGCACTTTCCTGCTGATGGCCAATGTCACCTTGATCCACCGACTCAAGATCATTCCCAGCATGATCAGCTTCCTGCGCGGCGATATCAGCCCGGAAGAGGCATGGGCGTGGCGCAGCAATGAAAATGCCAGCCATCCGGTGATGCTGCTTTCCTTTGACGGGCGGATCCGCCGCTCCAACGCCTCCGCTGAGCGCCTGCTCAAGCGGATTGACGATAATGTCGCCAGACTGTGCATTCCCGGCATGGGTGAACGGGCCGAGGCGCTAGTGGTCAGCACGACAGATGGAGAAGATCTCTCCTTCGAACTCGACTGGCCTTATGACCATGTTCCGATCGTTGTCCTGCGCGACAAGACGGAAAGTGAAGCGATCCAGGAAATTCTGAAGAAGCAATTGCTGGCCGACGAACTGACCGGTGTCGCCAATCGCCGTGGCTTCGAACACGCACTCAACCGGGCTTCCAATGAAGGGACGCCCTATGCCGTGTTCTTCATTGATATGAACGGGTTCAAGGCGGTCAACGACACCTATGGCCACATGGCCGGCGACCATGTGCTCAGGCAGGTCGGCTCGCGCATCAAGTCGGTGGTGCGGGCGGCCGACATTCCGTCGCGCATCGGCGGCGACGAATTCGTCAT
>JAGREF010000041.1 GCA_020446665.1 Sphingomonadaceae bacterium | reverse complement strand
ATCGAACACAATGCCAGGGGTGGGCGCATCCGGGGCGGTTCCACTATCAGCCAGCAGACCGCGAAGAACGTGTTCCTGTGGCAAGGCGGCGGCTTTGTCCGCAAGGGGTTCGAGGCGTGGTTCACTTTCCTGATCGAGAAAATCTGGGGCAAAAGGCGGATTATGGAGGTCTATCTCAACGTCGCGGAAACCGGCATCGGCACCTATGGCGCAGAGGCCGGGGCGCAGCGTTATTACAACCACTCCGCCGCGCGCCTGACAAAGATCGAAGCCGCCCGCATGGCCGCCGCTCTCCCCCTGCCCAAGAAGCGGTCCGTGGTGAACCCCACCGGCTTCACCCGCCGCTATGGCAACACCATCGCCGCCCGCATCGGCGTAGTCCGGCGCGACGGGCTGGATGGGTGTGTCTATGAGTGAGGCGGGGTGAGCTTTGTGGTTTGCTGATCTGATTGCATCGCGTGCAGAGGGAAAGCGAATTGGGCGGAATTGTTAATTGGCCGCTAGGTCCGCAGTCTCGGTTTTTGGTCTAAAACAGGACCTTCCGGAAGCGGCCCCGCACAATCGTCATCCCAGCGAAAGCTGGGATCGCTGTCGGCCCCGTGCTAGCTCACGGGAATGGGTGGCTGGGTCTATGTCATGACCAACAAGCGCGATGGCCTGCTCTATATCGGCGTGACCGCCGACCTGCCCGCGCGGATTATGCAGCACCGGACCGGCAATGGCTCGGCCTTTTGCCGCCGCTACGGCCTTGATCGACTGGTCTATGCCGAACCGCATGCCAGTATTCTGGAAGCCATCGCGAGGGAGAAAGCGATGAAGGCGTGGAAGCGGGCGTGGAAAATCGAACTGATCGAGAAGGCCAACCCGGAGTGGCGCGATCTATTCGAGGACATCGCCTGACCGAGAGCGATCCCAGCTTTCGCTGGGATGACGGGAAGGGCCCGCGTCCGCTCCCCAGCCCATTCCCCTCACTCCCCACCCCATCCCCGACGAAAACACGCACCCAATCAAGCTCTTGCCTGCGTCCATATTTAGGGTATGTTATATCATGTATCAGTGAAAGATACTGTATAACATACTGATTTAAAAGATTTTCTTGCCATGTTCAAATGGCATGGCATGATTGGGACAGGATGATCGGCATGGCCAGTTACCATGCCGCTACAGCAAGCCGGGGGGCAATTTGGGCCATTCGCATGATCAAGGGCACGGCGCGCATGGGCACGGCCATGGCCACTCCCATGGCGGGCATGGGCATAGCCATGCACATGGGGGGCACAGCCATGCTCCGGCGGATTTCGGGCGTGCCTTTGCCATCGGGATCGTGCTCAACACCGCTTTCGTCATCGTCGAGGCGGTCTATGGCTTCCTCTCCGGATCCATGGCGCTGGTGGCCGATGCGGGGCATAATCTCTCCGACGTGCTGGCGCTGCTGGTCGCATGGGGCGCGGCGACTCTGGCCAAGCGGGCACCGAACGGGCGCTATACCTATGGCTATAAGAGCTCGACCATCCTTGCCGCCATGGCCAATGCCGGGTTGTTGCTGATCGCGATCGGGGCGATCCTGATCGAGACATTGCACCGCT
>JAGREF010000428.1 GCA_020446665.1 Sphingomonadaceae bacterium | reverse complement strand
AGCGCGATTAATGGGTCCTGACCCTGGTAGAAGCTTGCAGTCGCAGCCAATCAATGCGTGGTGCGGTTTCGCAAATCCCGCACAGCGCGGCCAGCCTGCCGCCCGGCGCGGCGGCCGAGCGAACGGGCGGTGTCAGCCGCCGTGCCCGCTGCATGCGTTGCATCGCGGCGCAATTTGCGTGATTTATCCGTCACCGCATCGCCAATATCTTCGAGCTTGTCCTGCCCCGACTGTGCCGCATCACTGGCCATTTCAAAGGCCTCGCGGGCATAGGCCATGCCGAATTCAGCCGCCATGGCTGCCATCGCCCGGCCTCTGTTCCCGATCTTGCGGCCTGGGATCAGCGAGCCGATCAGCATCCCGACGGCAATCCCGCCAGCAATTGATGCCAGCGGATGGCGCGAAATAAATGCGGTGGCGTCTTCACCTGCTGCCCGGGCCCGGTCACTCAGGCTGCGCGCATCAATCCGCGCTTCCGCTTCCTTGACCTTCTGGAGCAATTCCTGGCGTTTTTCTTCCTTGGTCATCGGGGTTTCTCCGTTGCTATTCATGACTGACGCCCCCGTCGCTCATTGGTTCCTCGCCTGCCTCATCTTCCACGTCCTCTTCGCCATCGCTCAGGAGGGAAAGGATCGGCGTGCGGGCGAACCAGATAAATATTGCCGCAATCAAAGTGGCGAGAATGCCTTTGTGGCTGCTCGCCGCGTCTCTGGCCCGGTCAAACAGATCAGAGGCCTCATCACCTGCCATGCCCGCCAGATGTGACGGCGCAAAGACACTGCGCAAATGGGCGACATCGGCATCCACCACCGCCCGCGCTGCATTGCGCAAGGCCCGGTCTTCCCGCAATTGCCGTTCCAGATCGCTCATTCACCCGCATCCTCTTTGAAGACCGATGAAACGCGCCTGAACCGCTTCAAAGCCAGCATCGCGAAGATTGCAACGCCCAGAAGCAGGCTGCCGACCACGATGGCCAGTGCACCCCAAGCGGTGACATGCGGGGCGAGGGCAATCACCAGCCCGACCACCAGTGCGATCAGGGCAAGATGCAGGAATGCCAGCGCTGCAAAGACGAAGATGACACCGTTCTTGCCACTTTGTGCCGCAAGGCTGGCGCGCGTTTTCTGGTAGGCGATTTCGGCTTCGACATAGGTCTTGCCGTCTTCCACCAGTGAAACGATCTCGTCCGACAATGTGCGCTCCGCCCCCGAAGAGGGCGGAGTCGCAGTCGTGTCTTCCTGTTCCTGCATATCCGGCAGGTCCTGATCAGGCATGTGGCTGGTTCAGTCCGGCTGGGTGATCAGTCACGCTTGCCGCTGAACAGGCGCGCCAGCATGAACCCGGCAACCGCCGCGATGCCCACTGCCAGGCCCGGGCTCTTGCGCACAGCATCGCGCGCGTCCTCGCCCAGTTCCTCGATGCTCTTGGCATCCAGCTTGGCCGCGGCGCTGTTGAGCCCTTCGGAGGCCTTGCGCGCATAATCGCCATATTGCGAGCCGAACTTTTCATCGATCGTTGCGGCATTGTCCGAAACCATTTTGCCAAGCGAACCAAGCGCTTCGCTGGCCTTGGCCTTGCCGTCATTGGCGAGGTCGCCTGCCTTGGCCTTGGCCTGTTCGCCATAGACCTTGGCTTCCGTGATCAGCTCTCCTGAGCGATCCTTGGCCTGCTCGCGATAGGCGGTGGCCTTGCCAGCGGCATCAGCCTTCAGCGCGGCAGCGCCGGCCTTGGCTTCTTCGATAGCGGCATTGAACCGGTCCTTTGCCTCTACCTTCTTGCTGGCAGCTGCCTTGGTCGTCTTGGTGGTTTTTGCTTCAGCCATGGTCTGTCTTTCCTTGCCCTTGATGTTCCAAACACCCTTGATGTTCCACAGGGGCGCGCTGTGCCGGAATAGCTATACATTGCTTCAACGAAACTTGCATCACTCTGTTCCGGCGAATAGGGAGCGCGTGACCCCGATATGGGGGTGTCCTAGTCAATTACAACACCATTTGCGGAGCGAGCCAAAATGACCGCCATTATCGACATCCATGGTCGCGAAATTCTTGATAGCCGCGGCAATCCGACTGTCGAAGTCGATGTGCTGCTGGAAGATGGCAGCTTCGGCCGGGCAGCAGTGCCTTCGGGCGCATCGACCGGCGCGCATGAAGCCGTGGAACTGCGCGATGGCGACAAGAACCGCTATATGGGCAAGGGCGTGCTCAAGGCCGTGGATGCCGTGAATGGTGAAATCACCGATGTGCTGCTCGGCCTCGACGCGGAAGACCAGCGCGATATCGATCTGGCCATGATCGAGCTGGACGGCACGGAGAATAAGGGCCGTCTGGGCGCCAATGCCATTCTCGGCGT
>JAGREF010000040.1 GCA_020446665.1 Sphingomonadaceae bacterium | reverse complement strand
TTCGAATACTTCCCCAAGCCCTTCGACCTGGATGAACTCACCCGCGTTGTCGGGCAAGCTGTCGGTTCGGCCCGGACACCCAGCCAGATGCCCGAGGATGGCAGCCAGGGGATGCCCTTGGTCGGGCGTAGTCAGGCGATGCAGGGTGTCTATCGCATGATCACCCGTGTGCTGCGCAACGACCTGACCGTGCTCGTGCTGGGTGAAAGTGGCACTGGCAAGGAATTGGTGGCAGAAGCGATCCACGAGCTGGGCCATCGCAAGTCCGGCCCCTTTGTCGCAGTCAACACTGCCGCCATCCCGCGAGACCTGATCGAAAGCGAATTGTTCGGGCACGAGAAAGGTGCCTTCACGGGGGCGGTGAGCCAGACCATTGGCAAATTCGAACAAGCCAATGGCGGGACGCTGTTCCTCGACGAAATCGGGGACATGCCGGCCGAGGCGCAGACACGGTTGTTGCGCGCGCTCCAGTCCGGGCGGATCCGGCGGGTAGGCGGTCGGCAGGAAATCGCCATTGACGTGCGTATTATTGCCGCGACCAACCGCGACCTGAAACCGATGATTGCGGCAGGGACCTTCCGCGAAGACCTCTATTACCGTCTCAATGTCGTGCCGATCCAATTGCCGCCGCTGCGTGATCGAGAGGATGATATCCCGGCGCTGGCCCGGCATTTCCTTGCCCGCGCAGCCGAGGAAGGCCTGCCCCAGCGAAACCTCAGCGATGATGCGCTGGCCTTGCTGGCGCAGCAGCCATGGCCGGGCAATGTCCGCGAATTGCGCAATGTCGTTTTCCGGCTTGCCCTGATGTCGCGCGAAGATGTGATCGACGTGGCAGCGGTTGCCGAATTGATGCAGGAAGCACCCGCGCAGCGTGGGGGAGGGCATCCGGCGGGCTTCGATGAAGCGCTCGCCCATTGGCTATCGCTGCATGAACCGGTCAGCGGAACCTTGTATCACAGCGCCTTGGCTGCATTCGAGAAGCCCTTGTTTGAACACGCGCTGGGGGCAACAGGCGGGAACCAGCTCAAGGCATCGCAATTGCTGGGTATCAATCGCAACACCTTGCGCAAACGGCTGGGCGAGCTGGCAATAGACCCGGATCGCTTTTCGCGCCGGTCCTGAAGCAGCTTTCCAACCGCCTGACGAAAAGCGCTTGCATTTTTGCAACACTGGCGTTGTAACCGCGCAACGATGACGGCTGCCGCTCCTTCCCAACCGAAGCAAATGCCTCGCTGGTGGCGGCGATTCATCCTCGCGTCGCGCCGGGCGAATGTGTTTCTGGTACTAGAGATTGTCGCCGCAATTGCCTTCCTCGCGATGATTGCGACAACCTGGCTCGCCTTTACCAGCGCGCCGCCCAACGGGCAGCTCTTGCCATCGAGCCAGGTCGCATTGCTGCTGCTGGGGACGTTGATCCCCGCCATGGCACTACTGGTGCTGTTCGGGCGCAGGCTGGCGATCCGCCGGGCAGCTGGCAGCACTGCGCGGCTGCATGTCAGGCTGGTGTTCTTCTTCTCTCTGGTGGCGGCCATTCCGACGCTGCTGGTGGCTGCTTTTGCCGGGATTCTGTTTCAGGCGGGTGTGGATTTCTGGTTCTCCGGCAGTTCGCGCAGCCTGATGGACAACGCCAATGAGCTGGCGCGCGGCTATTACGAACAGAACCAGTTGCAGGTGGCCAATGAGACGATCGCGATGGCGAGCGATATGCGTTTCAGCCTTGAGCGTGTGACGCTGACTGATGCGAAGTTCCCGGAAGTCTATCAGTATCAGTTGCAGGCCCGCGAACTCAATGAATCTGCAATTCTGCAACTTTTGCCGGACGGCCAATTGCGCACTGCGGCCTTTGTCGACCTTCGCGAAGGGAATGAGCCCGCCAAATTCGCAGCAACGGCCTTGTCCAAATTGGACGCTGGCGAAGCAGTTGCTGTGAATGGGGATGCCACACGCATTGAAGCGCTGGCCCCGATTGACCGGAACAGCGGTGTCTATCTCTATAATGCCCGCAATTCCGACTCCCTGCCTTTCAACCAATGGGAACGGGCCAAGGCGGTTGTGGAAGGCTATAACGTCCTCACTGGCCGGGCACGTGCGCTGCAATTGCGCTTTAACCTCGCCCTGTTCGTCGTGAGTCTTGGTCTGGTGGGGCTGGCTGTCTGGTTTGCGCTGCGATTTGCTGATCGGCAGGTGGAGCCTTTGACCGATCTTGTCGCTGCCGCGCGCAAGGTGGGCGCAGGCAATTTCTCCCTGCGGGTAGAAGGCCGCACCGGAGCGGACGAGATCGGCATGCTCAACCGCGCGTTCAACCGCATGACCGCTCAGTTGGAAAAGCAGACCGATGCGCTGGTGGGCGCCAATCAGGAACTGGACGAGCGGCGTACCTTTATCGAGGCGGTGCTGGAATCGATCACTGCCGGGATTATTTCGCTCGATCATCAGGGGCGTGTGTTGCTGATGAACAGCCGGGCGCATGAATTGCTGCTTTCAGGCGATGAGAAATCGCCGGTCGGCAAAGACATTCAGGACTTTGCCCCGCAGATCGGCGTGTTGGTGGAGGCCGGGCTGCAATCCGGGGTTGTCAGCGCGAGCAAGGGCGGCGAGCTCCTGACTTTGGCGGTGCAAGTTGCGCAAGCCTCCGAAGGCAGCGTGATTACCTTCGAGGATATTACCCGCCAGCTTCTGGATCAGCGGCAGGCGGCCTGGTCCGACGTGGCACGGCGCATTGCGCATGAAATCAAGAACCCGCTCACGCCAATTCAATTGGCGACGGAGCGGCTCAAGCGTCGATACCGGACGCAGATCGAGAAAGATGGCGAGCTGTTTGATGAACTGACCAGCACCATCGTCCGGCAGGTCGGCGATCTGCGCAAGATGGTCGATGAGTTTTCCAGTTTTGCCCGTTTGCCCAAGCCGAATTTCCGCCAGGAAGATGCGCTCGACATTGTTCGGCAGGCCATGTTCCTGCAGGAAGTGGCACATAGCGAAGTCAATTATCGCTTCAAGAATCTGGCTGGCGAAGAAGTACGGATCGCTTGCGACCGGCACCAGCTAGGGCAGGCGATGACCAACATCCTCAAGAATGCATTTGAAGCGGTAGAGGCTAAGGCGAAGAATGCCGAGCCTGACTATCGCGGGGCCATTGCTGTCGAGCTCTCGCGCGAGGGGGACATGATCACCATAGCCGTTGAGGATAATGGCATCGGCTTGCCGCAAGACCGCGAAAGCATCATCGAACCCTATGTGACGACACGCGAAAAAGGGACTGGCCTCGGCCTCGCTATCGTCAACAAGATTGTCGAGGAACATGGCGGCGACATCACATTTTCGACCGGCTCCAATGGAGGCAGCCGGGTTACCATGCGCTTTGCGCGAGATCCCCGGATATCTCCGGAGCAAGGCCACGCATGACCTGTTTTGAACCAATGCCTGCTTATAAAAAATGTGAGGTGGCGCAATGGCGCTAGACATCCTGATTGTCGATGATGAGCGTGACATCCGCGAACTGGTCGCCGGTGTGCTCAGTGATGAAGGCTATGAATGCCGCACGGCTGATGGCAGCATTTCGGCGCTGGCCGCGATTGACGAACGTCGCCCGAGCCTGGTCCTGCTGGATGTGTGGCTGCATGGCAGCCCGATGGACGGGCTGGAAGTGCTGGATGCGATCAAGCAGCGCGAACCGGAATTGCCCGTCATCATCTTCTCCGGCCATGGCAATATCGACACGGCCGTCGCGGCTGTCAGCCGCGGGGCGATGGACTTTATCGAAAAGCCCTTTGAAGCGGAAAAGCTCCTGCTGCTGGTCCAGCGCGCTACGGAAACCGAACGTTTGCGGCGTGAGAATACCCAATTGCGGCAAGGGTTCAGCCGGGGCGAGGAATTCACCGGCAATAGCTCTGCAATTAACGGTGTGCGCGCGACGCTCAAGCGGGTTGCCAATACCGGCAGCCGGGTGCTGATCAGCGGCCCGGCAGGCGCGGGTAAGGAAGTCGCCGCGCGCCTGCTTCATAGCTGGAGCCCGCGGGCCGATAGTGCCTTCGTGATCGTCAATTCCGCCCGGATTACCCCGGAACGGTTCGAGCAGGAGCTGTTTGGCGAAGAGGCGAGTGGCAAGCTGGTTCGGCCCGGCCTGCTGGAAATGGCTGATGGCGGCACGCTCTATCTCGATGAAGTGGCGGACATGCCGCTTTCTACCCAGGCGCGTATCCTGCGGGTGCTGACAGAACAGAGCTTCGTCCGCGTGGGCGGTAACCGGCAGATTGGTGTGGATGTACGGGTCGTCTCCTCTACCTCGCGTGACCTTGAACAGGAAATGGAAGAGAAACGCTTCCGCGAAGACTTGTTTTACCGGCTTAATGTCGTGCCGGTTTCCATCCCCTCGCTGGCAGAGCGGCGCGACGATATTCCCGCGCTGACGGAGCATTTCTTCACCCGTTATGCGATGGAGCAGGGGATTACCCCGCCCGATGTCTCTGAAGACGCGATGGCTGCGCTGCAGGCCTATGACTGGCCGGGCAATGTCCGCCAGTTGCGCAATGTGGTGGAACGGACGGTGATCCTCGCCCCGCGCGACCGGCTCGATGTGGTGGAACCCGATATGCTCCCGGACGAAGTGACGGGGGGCAAGCTGGGTGGCAATACCGGCATGACAACGTTGATGGGCGCGCCTTTGCGTGAAGCGCGTGAGAGCTTCGAACGCGAATATCTCAGCGTCCAGATCCGGCGTTTTTCCGGCAATATCTCCAAGACTGCGACCTTTATCGGGATGGAACGCTCTGCCTTGCACCGCAAGCTGAAGCTGCTTGGCATGGCTGATCGCAAGGGGGAAAAGGACGACGAGTGATCACACGGCGGAACGTTTCAGCAGAAAATGGATTGCCCATTTGACGCGGTGCGGTAATTATCCGGTGTGAATAAGCCGGTTGGGAGGGGAGACCCTGACCATCCAGATCGCGGACCGTAATAATGGCCGCCAACAACAAGGAGACATGAAATGTCCTCTGGACGCACTCTAAGCGCCCGCCCGGTCCCTCAGAAGGACCCGCCTCCGCCATCTGCTGTGGGCAGCAAGGCCCCTAATCTTCAGGACGCTTTCCTGAACCTGCTGCGTAAGAACAAGACGCCTGTGACCATGTTCCTGGTAAAGGGCGTGAAGCTGCAGGGGATTGTCACCTGGTTCGACAATTTTTCCATCCTGCTGCGCCGCGACGGGCAATCGCAGCTGGTCTACAAGCATGCGGTATCCACCATCATGCCGGGTCAGCCGATCGATGCGTCGCAATTCGCCAGCGCGGATGGCAGCAAGAAGCAGCGCCTGCTGCAGGATGTGTTTCTCTCCCGCGTGCGCGAAGCGGAAGTGCAGGTGACGATGTTCCTGGTGAACGGCGTGATGCTGCAGGGCCAGATCGCATCCTATGACCTTTTTTGCATGCTGCTGGAACGCGAAGGCTATGTCCAGCTCGCCTACAAGCATGCGGTATCGACAATCCAGCCCGCTACGGCCGTTGACCTGAGCGATGACTGGGAAGGCGAGGACGACTGAGCTTCGATGATGATTTGATGGGCGAGGTCTCGCGCGGTGCGCGGGCCCTTGTCATATGCCCGGATATCAGAGGGCAGCGCCACGATCTGGATGCAGATTCGCGGCTGGAGGAAGCCTGCGGGCTGGCTTTGGCCATCGGCATCGAAGTGGTGGAAAGCTTCATCCTGCCCGTGCGCGATGTGAAGCCGAACCTGCTGTTTGGGGCAGGGCAGGTTGAAAACATCGCCACGCAATGCACTCTGCACGAGGCGGAGCTGGTTGTAGTCGATGGCGCTCTCTCTGCCATCCAGCAACGCAATCTCGAAGAGAAGCTTGGTCGCAAGGTCATCGACCGGACCGGGCTGATCCTTGAGATTTTCGGTGAACGTGCTGCCACGGCGGAAGGGCGCCTGCAGGTCGAGCTGGCGCATCTTGATTACCAGCAGAGCCGCCTTGTGCGCAGCTGGACCCATCTGGAGCGGCAACGCGGCGGTTTCGGCTTCCTCGGCGGCCCCGGCGAAACGCAGATTGAGGCTGACCGCCGCATGATCCGGCAGCGCATGGGGCGGCTGCGCAAGGAGCTGGAGCAAGTGCGCAAGACCCGCACCCTGCACCGCGAAAGGCGGGGAAGGGCACCCTGGCCCGTGATTGCGCTGGTGGGTTATACCAATGCGGGAAAGAGCACTCTTTTCAATCGCTTGACGGGAAGTGACGTCATGGCGGAAGATTTGCTCTTCGCCACGCTGGACCCGACCATGCGCGCGATTTCGCTGCCGGGTGTCGAGAAGGCGATCCTTTCCGATACGGTGGGCTTTATTTCCGACCTCCCGACCCAGCTGGTTGCGGCATTCCGGGCGACGCTGGAGGAAGTGACCGGCGCAGACATCATCCTGCATGTGCGCGATATCGCCAATCCTGCCAGCGCCGCGCAGAAGACACAGGTGCTGGAAGTGCTCGCCGATCTCGGGGTAGTTGAACATGGCGAGAGGGAAGGGGGCGAAGGGCCCATCCCGATCCTGGAAGTGTGGAACAAGTGGGATCTGCTCGATGAAGAGCGCGCTGAGGAAATCCGGCCACTCGCTGATAATGACGAGATGGTTGCCGCTATCTCTGCAGTGACAGGGCAGGGCGTGGAAAGCTTGCTCGAACGGCTTGGGCAAATGCTGACGCAAAAGGCGCGAACGCAGGAATTCCTGCTCCCGGTCAGCGATGGCAGGCGGATTGCATGGCTCCATGCGCATGGCGATGTGCTGGAAGATGGTGATGCAGGCGAGGGGCCTGATGGCCCGCTGCGCAGGCTGATTGTCCGGCTTAATCCGAAAGAATTGGGGCAATTCGAAACGCTGTAAGGCTCAGCCTTTATCCGTTTCTGATTGCTTGACTTGCTGCCACAGCGCTTCCTGCTGATCGAGTGTCAGGCCTTTCAGCCGGTCACCATGAATGGCTTCCATCGCACGGAAACGGCGTTCAAACTTTGCATTGGCCGCCCGCAATGCGTCTTCAGGGGCGATCCCATAGGCGCGAACGACGTTCACAGCGGCGAAGAGCAGGTCTCCTGCTTCTTCCAGACGATGGGCATCATCGGCCTCAGCAAGTTCGGCAGCCTCCTCGGCCAGCTTCTCGGCCGGGCCTTGCGTATCGGGCCAGTCGAAACCGTCCCGCGCAGCGCGCTTTTGCAGCTTCTCGGCGCGTAGCAAGGCTGGCAGAGCGCGGGCTACGCCATCCATCGCGCTGGTGTAGCCTTTGGCGCTGCGTTCCTGATCCTTCAGAGCTTCCCAGCGGGTTTCACCCATCGAGCCGCCTTCGTCGCCAAAGATATGTGGATGGCGGCGTTCCATCTTTTCAGAAATGGAACGCGCCACGTCGGCAAAGGCAAACAGTCCGGCTTCTTCGGCCATGCGCGCATGGAACACGACCTGCAGCAACAAATCGCCAAGTTCCTCGCGCAGTTCATCCCAGGCTTCGCGTTCAATCGCGTCAGCCACTTCATAAGCTTCTTCCAGCGTATAGGGCGAGATCGTGCTGAAGCCCTGCGCACGATCCCACTCGCAGCCACGCTGCGGGTCGCGCAAAGTGGCCATGATCTGGAGGAGGCGGGTGATCTGGTCAGACATGATATTCCGATTATATTGGAATGATAATATATATTA
>JAGREF010000039.1 GCA_020446665.1 Sphingomonadaceae bacterium | reverse complement strand
CCGGCGGGCAGCAGCAGCGGCAGTTCTTCGCGGGTCAGCGTTGCGCCTTCGGGGCGGCTTGGCGTGTCGTCTTCCGCGATCAGGCTGGTGCGGCGGGTGACGATGTGGAAGTCCAGCCCCAGTTCCTCGATCGCGGCATCGGCGATGGCATCGTCGATCTCATTGGCCCAGCGCTGCGCCTCAAGATCGGCGATCCGGCGATTGGCCCACAGCCGCGCAACCGCATCGCTGGTGGTCGCATCGCCCAGCTTCAGCGTCTGGCTCCACGGCTTGCCGCCCAGCGTGCCGGAGACGGTGATCCGACCTTTCAGCTCCTTGGCGCGGGCGAGCAGCACCAGCGGTTCCCCGGCATAGAGATCGGGCAGGATACGCGGCGCGAAGTCCACATTGGTACCATCCACGCTGACCTTGAGGTCAGTCGCCACCGGGGCCGAGAGGCGATCAAGCAGCTTGCGCATCTGCGCATCCACTTCATCGCCATCGCCGATATTGGTGTAGGTACCGCGGCCGGTCTCTGCCATGCGGTTCATCAGATAGTTGTTGGGCGCAGACCCGATCCCCACCATGAACACCCGGCTGCGGCCCAGCGAGCTGTTGATGACCTCCATCATCTCGCGTTCGTTGGACAGATTGCCGTCGGTCAGGAAGATCACCTGCCTGATGGCGCTGGCATCCGCCGGGCGGCGATCAGACAGAGCGGCGTTCAAGGCAGGTAGCATCTCCGTGCCGCCCGCGGCATCCAGCCCTTGCGTATAGCGGCGGGCGAAATCCACCTGATCGGGCGTGGCGGGCACGGCTTCCTCGAACAGTACCGTCATCGTGTCGTCGAAGCGGATGATGTTGAATGTGTCCTGCGGCCGCAAAGTGCCCAGCGCATAGAGCAGGCTGGCCTTGGCTGCGCGCATCGATTCCCCGCCCATCGAGCCGGAATTGTCGATCACGAAGATCATCTCGCGCGGGGGGATGTTTCCCACCGGCCCGGCAGAAGGCGGGGTGATGGCGGCCATCACATAGTCCAGCCCGTTGAAGCGCTGCTTGAACAGGGCGAAGGCAGGCGCCTTGCCCGGCGCGCTCCAGCGCAGTTCGAAATCGCGATTGGCCGGGGTCTCGCCCTTGGCCAAAGTCACCATGCGGCTGTTTCCTGCCATCTTCTGCACCATGATCTTGTGATAGGGGCTGGTGATGTTTTCCGGCTCGAAACCGGGGGCCAGCTCCACGCTGATGGTCACCGGGTTGAGGCCGTTGCCCAGCCTGGGATGGGCGAGCGGCGCAGTCACGTCTTGCGCATCGGCCACGGCCTTGCCGCTATCCAGCGTGTGCGGCGGGACATAGCGCTCGCCCACCACCAGCGGCAGGCGTAGCGCATAATCGCCGCCCAGCTGGCGCACCGGGGTTTGGAATTCGATCTGCACCAGCACAGTTTCGCCGGGGCCGACATTGGCAATGGTGTTGCGGAACATGTTGGCGCGGGCCTGTTCGACCAGCCCGGCCTTGCGCCCTTCGGCCTTGGCTTTCTCGTAAGTCTCGCGCGCTTCTTCGCGGGTCTTGATCTTGCCGATGAAGATACGCTGGCCCACGACCATGCGCAGGCTGTCCACCGCGCCATTGTCGGGCAGGGGATAGAGATAGGTCGCTTCCATCCACTGGTCAGAGGTGTTGCGGAACGCCTGCGTCACGGTGATGCGGGCGGTCTGGCCGCTGATCTTTGCGGAAATATCGGTGCCCAGCCGCATTGCGGGCATCGCCTCTGCCACGCCCTTGCCGCGCAGCACCAGCCCGCCGCCTTCGGCAGGATCGGGTTCTGGCTCGCGCGCGACAAGGCTGGCGGAAAGCAGGCAGGCGAGCACCACCGCGAAGAGCAGGGACAGGCCCACGCTCAGCCGGTGGCGCATTTCTGGTAGTCTGGTCATTGGTCAGGCTCCTCGGGGTTTGGGGAGCCATTGCGTTAGGGGGCAGGGCGGGCGGACAGATACAGGCAGTGCCCGCCAATGCTGGCCGCCAATTGCCAACCTGTCCGGCGTGCGGAATTCGCTTGACGAAATGTACGGAAATGTGCGGATATGTCCGGCATGGCTGCGGGGAGTTGTGCCGGGTGAGCGATGAAATGATCGACAATGGCGCAATCGCTGCGCGGCTCCGCGAGGAAATCGCGCGCCGCCGCATCTCGCGCCAGGCTTTGGCGGATATGGCCAGGGTCAGCCTCTCCACGCTGGAGAAAGCCCTTTCGGGCAGCCGCCCGTTCACGCTGGCAACCGTTGTGCGGCTGGAAGATGCGCTGGCCACGCCGCTGCGCGCGCAGCCCGCCGCAGCGCCCACAACACCCGGCCTCGCGCCCGAACATATGGGCAGCTATGTCCGCCCGGCCGTGCAATGGATCGAAGGCGATTACCTCACATTGCGCCCCAGCTTTGGCGAGACCGACGCGATCTATGCCTATCGCACCCATATCGAATGGGACGAGGAGGCTGGCCATCTGACCTTCGCTGAAAGCGACCGGGCCGACAGCGACTTTTCGCAGGCGGGCTATGTTTCCATGCCCAATTTGTCCGGCCATACCTATCTCGTCACCAGCGAGAGCGGGCAATTCCGGCTGGTGATGCTGGGCCGCGCCACGCGCGAGAGGCGCATGTTCGGCCTGCTTTCAACGCTGCAAGTGGGGGCGGGATCGCAGCTGGTGCCGGTCAGTTGCCCGATAGCCTATGTGCCGATGGATCAGCTGGAGCAGCCGGAATTCGGCCTCGTCAAGCCGGGTGAAGCGCAGGCAGCGCCATATCGGGCCATGCTCGATACGGCGCTGGCTGAGGATTATTGTCGCTTGCGGAGTTAGTCGCTCCAGCCGCCACCGGGGCCCCCGCCGCCATTACCGCCCCCGCCGCCATTACCGCCGCCGCGGCCCATTCCGCCGCCGGGGCCGCGCCCTCCGCCACCGCCCATCGTGCCGCCACGGGCGATGCAGCGTTCGAAAGCTGGCAAATGCCGGTCGCGTGAGGCAGCCTGCAACTGGCCAAGGATAGCCCTGACCTGCGGGTCGCGGACATTGGGCAGGATTTCATCATACAGCGCGATATTGGCGATCTCTGCATCGCGACCTTCCTGGCAGGCGGCGAGCAGGCTTTCCGGCGCGGCAATCGTGCCCAGATAGGGGTTGCCGGGCACAGCCATGCCCAGTCGCTGCATCTGCGCTGCGGCCATCTGCGCATGGTGTTGTTCCGCGCGGATAATGTTGGTGAACGGCCGGACATCTTCGCCAAACTTGTCGAGCACTGCGCGATAGGTGGCTTCGGCCTTGTATTCATCGTCCAGCGCCATTTGCAGCGCAGCGCGGTCTTGTTCAGCGGGCAGAGGCACTGGCTCCGAGGCATTGGCACAGGCAGTCAGCGCGGCTCCCATGGCAGCAGCGGCAGCAAGGGCGCGACCCCGGCGGTGTGATTTGCATTTGGGCATGGTTTGCTCCTTGACCCCTTCCACTCCCTAGATGGGATGATATCTCGTATACGCAACAATTTGCGAGACGTTTGCAAAGATTCCTCGGCGAGCGCACTGCTTCCGAAGAGCCAATTAGCCCCTCCTCTTCAGGGGAGGGGTTTGGGGTGGGGGCTGTCGGAGAGCAAGGTGCCAGCCATGCGGCCCCACCCCACTGCGACTAGGCGACAAGTCGCCAAGTCTCGTTGCCCCTCCCCTAAAGGAGGAGGGGCTGAGGCACAAAATCCGCGACCAGAAACGAAAACGGGCCGCACCCCGACAGGGTACGGCCCGCTTCTGTCACCAAGCTGACAGTGTCAGGCGGCGGCGTAACGCTCGCCCGCGATCCGCAGCATCGCCTTCTGCAGCTTTTCAAACGCGCGCACTTCGATCTGGCGAATGCGTTCGCGGCTGACATCATAGACCTGGCTGAGTTCCTCCAGCGTCTGCGGATTATCCGTCAGGCGGCGTTCGGTCAGGATGTGCTTTTCGCGCTCATTGAGGCTGTCCATCGCTTCGGCCAGCATTTCGTGGCGCACCTCTGCCTCTTCGGCATCGGCCACGACACTGTCCTGCAGCGGGCGATCATCGGTCAGCCAGTCCTGCCATTCGCCAGAGCCTTCTTCACCATTGCGCATGGGCGTGTTGAGCGAGCCATCGCCGCCCATCATCATGCGCCGGTTCATATTGACGACCTCTTCTTCCGACACGCCCAGATCGGTCGCGATCTTGGTCACGTCATCGGGGTGGAGATCGCCATCTTCATAGGCTTCCAGCTGCTTCTTCATCCGGCGGAGGTTGAAAAACAGCTTCTTCTGCGCGGCGGTGGTGCCCATCTTGACCAGCGACCAGCTGCGCAGGATGAATTCCTGCATGCTCGCCTTGATCCACCACAT
>JAGREF010000427.1 GCA_020446665.1 Sphingomonadaceae bacterium | reverse complement strand
ATTCGCGCTATGGCTCGAACCAGCAAAAGCGGATGTTCATCTATGGCCGGCTCGACATGGGGCCGACCATCCTCACCCCCAGCTACGGCTTCGGCTGGACGCTGTCGGGCTGGCTGTTGACGCCGTTCCTGCAGATGGCGGGGATGGAAACGATGATGCGGATGCGCCAGCGGGTGCTGGACAACATCACCACCACCTTCGCCAGCAGCTACAAGCGCAAGGTCAATCTCGAAGAAATGCTGACCAAGGATGCGGTGACCGATTATCGCGCCATGAAGACCGGCGAGAAATATCTCGTCACTCCCTGGAGCTAACGCCGGTCAAACTCGGATTGCATGCGGGCGGGGTCAGTGATCCCGTTCGCCAGCATCAGCTGCAACAGGATGCGCGCCTTTTGCGGGTTCAGCGCACGCGATGCGATAAAGCCATTAGCCATATCTTCCGGCTCGCGATCCACCACGCCTTCATCCGCGCGGCTGGCCCGCACCACGGCGAGCCCGTCGCTTGCCAGCCGCGCCAGCGCTGAGCGTGCCGCGCTGGCCATGTTCCCTTCGCCCACTCCTGCAAGGACCACGCCTCTGGTCGTGTCCCTGACCTGCCGCATGATGCAATCCGCATCCATGCCAGCAAATCCATAGATGATCGCAACTTCCGGCAAGTCATCATGCCAGGCGAAGGCCGGCGCTTCACCGCTCCGCCAGGCCGAACCGAACCATTCGAGAGAGGACGGCGTGACCAGACCGATGGATTCGCGCGGAAAACCGCGAAAGGCCTCTGTTCCCCTTGTGCGCACCTTGCGCACATCGCGGGCGGCAAAGACCCGGTCGCCCATCACCACCAGCACCCCGCGCCCGGCAGCGTCGGCATTGCTTGCCACCCCCACGGCATTGGCGAAATTGCGCAAGCCGTCATAGCCCACCGCATCTGCCGGACGCATGGCGCCTACGACGACGACCGGCTTGTTCGAAGGCAAGGTCAGATCCAGCAGGAAGGCTGTTTCTTCCAGCGTATCCGTACCATGGGTGATGATCACCCCGTCACAGGCATCATCGGCCAGCGCCTCAGTCGCCGCCAGATAGAGGCTGTTCCAGATAGAGGGCCCCATATCGGCGGAGTCGATATTGGCGATCTGCGTGCCTGAAAGCTCGGCCGCCAGACCCAGCCCCCCGACTTTTTCAAGATAGTCCTCAATTCCGATCTCGCCCGCACGATATTCATGCGCGATGGCCGAACCGGCAATCCCGGCAATCGTGCCCCCGGTGGCCAGAATGCGGATATGAGGGGCGACAAGCATGGCCTCGCCCTTAGGCAGATCGCCCCACCCCGGCAAGCCGGTTTCATTCGTTACGACTGCTCATTACGAAAGTCCCCTTGCATTCGTTCGTTCGAACGAATAATTCCTATCCGACTCGCCAACCGACGAAAGACCGGGCCATTTCACTCCACCCCGCCTCTGCTGCTGCCAGCCCGCCGGTCGATCCGGTGCGGCAACGCATTCTGGAAGCTGCGGTGGAACAATTTGCCGAATATGGTTTCGAAGGCACCAGCACGCGCGCCATCGCCGCTGCGGCAGGGGCGGCAATGTCGTCCATCACCTATCAGTTCGGCGGCAAGGAAGGGCTCTATCTCGCAGCCGCTGACCATATTGGCGAACAGATCAGCCACATCCAGCTTCCCGGAATTATCTCTGCGCGTCAGGCTGTCGACCGGGGTGACCTGTCCCCCACCGATGCAATCGTCGCTATCCTTGGCGAAATGGCGAATATGATGCTGGACGAACGATCGGAAAGCTGGTCAGCCTTCATCATCCGCGAGCAGCAAAAGCCCGGCGAAGCGTTTGACCGGCTGTTTGCCTGTTTCATTCAACCCATGTCAGAATCGATGATCGAGCTTGTCGGCATGGTCCGCACCGATCTGTCCGGGCGGAAATTGCGGGCAGTGGCAACCGGGCTGATCGGACAGGTCATCGCCTTGCGCTCCGCGCGTGCCGCGATGATGCGCATTCTCGATATTTCCACCATGGGCGACGATGTGCGCACCATGATCAGCGAGGCGATCACAGCGAATGCCCGCGCAATTCTGCAGGCGAAAGGTTGAATGATGAACAAGCGCAAGCTGATACCCGTGATGCTGGTTCTGATGCTTGCACTGGGCGGTGCGTGGTATTCCGGCCTGTTCGGCAACAGCGAGGATGGCGAATTGTCGCTCTATGGCAATGTCGATATCCGCGAAGTGGACCTCTCCTTCCGCTCCGGCGGGGAGATTGCCGCGATCGCCGTGGATGAAGGCGACCGGGTGAAGCAAGGCGACGTTCTGGCAGAGCTTTCCACCACCCAGCTGGGCAACCGGCTGGCAGAGGCCGATGCGCAGATTGCCGTGAACGAAGCCAATCTGGCCCGGCTGCGCAATGGCAGCCGCCCGCAGGAACTGGCGCAGGCTCGCGCCCGCGTTTCTGCAGCACAGGCCGATGTCACCCGCGCGCGGGCAGAATATAACCGCCGCCAGCCTCTGGTGGAAAGCGGGGCAATCAGCCGAACCCTGTGGGACCAGACCGTGGCGCAATTGCGCGGAGCCGAAGCTGGCCTTGCCGAAGCCAGCCAGGCGCTCAGCCTCGCCCGGCAGGGTCCGCGCAGTGAAGACATCGCCGCCGCCCGCGCACAATTGGGTGCCGCACAGGCCATGCGCAATTCCGTGCGGACCGATCTGGACGATACGAAACTGGTCGCCGCCAGCGATGGCGTGGTGATGACCCGCGCGGCCGAACCGGGTGCAATGGTCCAGCCGACGCAGACCGTGCTGACGCTCGCGATTGATCGCCCCATGCGGGTGCGCGCATGGATTGGCGAGCCTGATCTGTGGCGCATTTCCCCCGGCATGGCGGTGGAAGTGAGCGCAGATGGCAACCCCAAGACCTACAAGGGCACCATCGGCGCTATCTCCCCCCGCGCGGAATTCACGCCGCGTTCGGTGCAGACAGAGAGCCTGCGCGCGGATCTGGTCTATTCGCTGCGCATCATCGTCAACGATCCGGACGACGCCCTGCGCCAAGGCCAGCCTGTCACCATCCGTGTGCCCGGTGCCCGCAGCAAGCGCGAGGACTGATCCGCTTGACCGATCTCGCCCCACCAGTCGCCAATGCCCGCGGCGTGACCAAGCGTTTCGGCGATGTGCTGGCGCTGGACGGAGTGGATATTGCGATCCTGCCGGGGCAAGTGACCGGGCTGGTCGGGCCGGATGCAGCGGGCAAGACCACGCTGATCCGTATTCTTGCCGGATTGATGAGCCCGGAAAGCGGCGAACTGGAAGTGATGGGCGGTGCGCCGGGTGATAATCTCGACCAGCTGGGCTATATGCCGCAGCGTTTCGGCCTTTATGAAGACCTCTCCGTCATCCAGAATTTGACGCTTTACGCCGAATTGCGCGGACTGCCGGTGGCCGAACGCGCGGTAACCTTCGAGCGGCTGCTCAGTTTCACCGACCTGGCCCGGTTTCAGGATCGCCCGGCAGGCAAATTGTCCGGCGGGATGAAGCAGAAGCTCGGCCTCGCCTGCGTCCTGATCGACGCGCCGGACGTCCTTCTCCTCGACGAGCCGAGCGTGGGCGTCGACCCCATCTCGCGCCGCGAGCTCTGGCGCATGGTCTATGCGCTGA
>JAGREF010000426.1 GCA_020446665.1 Sphingomonadaceae bacterium | reverse complement strand
TCGGCAAAGCGTCCGCCCCACATCTGGTTGGAGCCTGTCTTGTCCTTACGATCCGTCACATCATTCGCCCTGTTTGCTGCCGCTGGCGGCGCTGCGCTGTTGCTGGCGGGCTGCGATAGGCAAAGCGATGCGCCCATGCAACAAGAAGGCGCGCCAGACGCGAAGCAGGCGGAGAGCGGACTGACCGGCACGCTCGACCGCAGCATGGCCGGAGAGTTGATGCCTGCGATCAATGTCACTGCGCCCGATGGCACTACGCTCAACCTGGCGGCGTTGCAGGGGCGGCCGGTGCTGGTCAATCTCTGGGCCACATGGTGCGCGCCCTGCGTTACCGAAATGCCCATGCTGGACGAGCTGGCCGCACGCTATGACGGGACATTGCGTGTGGTGACCATCAGCCAGGATCTGCAGGGCGCGGAGAAGGTCGTGCCCTTTTTTGAAAAGGGGAAATACACCCATCTGGAACCATGGCTGGACCCGGAAACGCAATTGAGCTTCGCCTATGGCGGCGGCGTGCTGCCCACCACCGTGCTCTATGACGCGCAAGGACAAGAGGTCTGGCGCATGGTTGGCGGCTATGACTGGTCGGGCGAGGATGCCGCGGCGCTGGTGGATGAAGTGGTGAGCGCGCAGTAGCGCCATGCCGAACATGACAATTGCTGTTAGCGGATTGACGGGATTGCCTTTAGCCAACTAGCTGTTCTTCAAGTTCAATTTCTGTGAATGGTAAGGCATGAACATCAGGAAACTTGCATCCGCAATCGGTCTGGCCGTTCTGGCGTTTCTGTCTGCACAACAGCCAGCCTATGCTCAGGCGGCTGCAGGCAGTCTGGCAGAGGCGAATGCGCGGCTTGGCCGGGGCGATTATGCAGGGGCGTTGCGGATTATTGATCCGCTCTGTCGCGGGGCCAATCCTGCTGCCTGCACCATGGCGGAAAAAGTTCTGCTGGTTCGCGGAAGGCCCAGCTTTGACCCGGCGGCCTATGTCCGGCTGTTAAGCGCGGCCTGCCAGAATCCGCGCGGTGCAGTGATGTGCGGCGATGCGGCGCTGGTCGCCAGTGGCAGCTCGAACGAAGCGGCCAATTTCACCAATTGGGCGCTGGTTGTGGAACCGGGAAAGCGCGGCTGTTCATTGGGCGATGTGAAGGCCTGCTATGCCATGTCGCAGCTCTACACCAATAAGAGCTCGCCCTATCGCAACCTGACCAATGCCATACCCTACAGCCGCCGGGCCTGTGCGGCGGATATTATCTTTGGCTGCTACCAACTGATGACGGCGGTGCAGGAATTGCCCGATCCCGCGTTGGGGCAATATGCCGATGATTATCTTCTGTCATTCGAGAAGGCATGCCAGCTGGGCAAGCGAGAGGCTTGCAGCGAAGTGCCTCGTGCCCGCAAGATGAAGGCGCGTGCGGCGCAATATGGAGCGGCCAACGCGGTGCACATGCTCTATGTCGATAATGGCATCGACGCCGGCAATTGGGGCGGGTCGGTGATCCATGCGATCGAGGTATCGCGCGCGCCCGCTGTCGTCGAATATGCCGTGGGCCGCGTCGCTTCGGCGGGCAAGATGAGCTATGTTCGCCAGCAGGATCTGCCGGTGATCGTGCGCATGCTGGGCAATACCAATGGCGCGCGGGCTGCGCGCAGTGAAATGAACCGGCGCGGTGGAGGATCGACCCGCGCCCAGGACGACAGCTGGCGCTATCAGGACAGTTCCGGTCGGCGCAGCAATGCCCGCGACAACAGCCGGTCCGGCTATGAAAGCTGCACCAAGAGCAATGGTGCCAGCGGCCAGCGATACTGGTATTATGGCTTTGACAATCAGCGCAAATATGGCCCCTGTCTGTGAGTGATTATCGCTGAATCGAGGGGCAGCGGCTAGGCTGGCTAGGGCAGGTGCGTGATTGTGTGTTTGCCGTAATCCGGCACGTCCAGCCCCAGCAGCGGCAGCGGCGCGCCGAACAGGCCGGCGACCAGCGCAGATTGAATGCGCGTAACGGGCCAGATGCGCGAGACTGGTGCCAGCAGGCGATCGCGGACGGCAGCAGGCAGAGCCGCGTCTGATTGATAGAGCGGGGTCAGCCAGTCGGTCAGAAACTGGTAGAGTTTCACATGATCCGCCCGCAATGCGTGATACTGCCGCAGGGCATCGGGGAGGGTCGTTCCCAGCCGCAGCCCCTCTGAGAGCGCCCAGGCATCGAGCAGCGCCATATTCGCGCCTTGCCCCAATTGCGGGCTGGCCGAATGCCAGGCATCGCCAATCTGGACCATGCGAGTGCTAACCGGGTGCGGGACAGTGCGATGGGCATAGCGGGCAAAGGTCAGCTGGTCGGCATCGCTTATCTGCTCCAGCAGACACGCGCATTCGGGCCAGAGCGCCAGCACCTTGTGCTTCCATTCGTCCAGCCCGCTGGCTTGCCATGCGGGCAGGTCCTGCGCCTTGATTGACCAGAAGAAGGCCAGCTTGCCATGGCCCAGCGGCAACACGCCGACCATTTGCCGCGCGGCGCGATAGCGCTGTTCCAGCCTGTGCGGATCGAAGGGGCCACTATCGGGCCAGTCCAGCGTGGCCCAAAGCGCGCCATAATCGAGCACGCGCCCGGTCGCCTCTGCCAGCGGCGAATGCAGCCCCAGCGCGTCAATGACAAGATCATGCGGCGCAGACGCCGTGCCGTCGGCAAAGTGCAGGATGCGCTTCTCTCTGTCGAGCGTGCATCGGGCCACTTGGCTTTGCGTGCGGACAGTGATGCCTGCGGCCAGAACCGCGCCGTAAAGCAGATCAAACAGCTGCGCCCGGTGAATGCCAATGCCGAATGTGCCGGGCGCGGAAAGTTCCGCATAGCGGGCATCGAGCACCATCTTGCCGTTTTCATTCAGCCCCAGCAATCGTTCCACCCGGCTGCCAGCGGCAATGGTTCGCGCAGCAAGGCCAAGCCGGTCCAGCACGGCCAGCCCGGTTGGCTGGATCATCAGGCCGGAACCGATCGGGCGGGGTTCGTCAAATTGCTCGTACAGCGTGACCCGATGCCCGCCGCGATGCAGCAACAACGCGCAGGCCAGCCCGGCGGGGCCGCAGCCAGCTATGCCGATGTCGAGATGGGCAATGTCGAGATGATTCATCAGATTTTCCCTCGCTTCTGCGTCAGGAAAATGGTGGGCGGTGACGGGCTCGAACCGCCGACCCTCTCGGTGTAAACGAGATGCTCTACCAACTGAGCTAACCGCCCTCTGGCCGCGCACTTAGCGGGAAATGCGCTGCGGTCAACTGTGTAACTGTAACGGCCAGGCCTCAGTCAATTGCCAGCCTCATCTCGCCAGCCGCCGCCCAGCGCCTTGTACAGCGCGATGGCGGCCTGCAGTTCGGCAGCTTGCGCCTGCAGTGTCGCCAGCTCCACTTCGGCCAGTTGTGCCTGAGCGGCCAGATATTGCAGGCGGCTGTCTTCCCCTGCCGCAAATCTCTGGCGGGACAGATCATGCGCGATTCGCTGGCTGGCAAGCGCGCGGCGGGCCTGGCCGAGGGCGAGCTGGCTGCGACGATGGCGGTTGAGCGCGGCTTCGCTGTCGGCCAGAGCCCCGGTCACGGTGCCTTCATAGGCAGCCAGCGCACCATCGGCACGGGCATCGGCCGCGCGAATTTGCGCGCGGATACGGCCGCCATTGAAGATCGGCCAGCTGATGCTGGGGCCGAGCGACAGGCGGAAACTGTCGCTGCTGGGCAGGTCGCCTGCATTGACCGCTTGCGAGCCTGCACTGCCCATCAGCGCGAAGCGGGGGTAGAGATCGGCCTTGGCCACGCCTATATCAGCGGTGGCAGCGGCCAGTTCCCGTTCTGCGCGCCGAAGGTCGGGTCGGCGGGAGAGCAGGTCTGAACGGACCCCGGCGGCGATGGTGACGGGCGGTTCAGGCAGGGCAGAGGGCTGTTGCAGTTCTGGCAATATCTCTTCGGGTGGCACGCCCAGCAAGGCAGCGATGCGATAGGCAGCGGCATCGGCGCGTGCCTGCGCCTCAGGCACCATGCGCGCAGCATTGGCGGCGACGGTGGTGGCGGCTTCCGCTTCCATGCGAGACGCGTCCCCGGCGCGGAACAACTGGTCGGCGAGCTGCGCGCGGCCAGCCTGTGCATCGGCAATCTGCTGGCGCAAGGTCGCTTCCCGCTGGGCCGTGCGCATATCGGTATAGGCACGGGCAACTTCTGCAGCGAGGCGTATTTGCACATCGCGGCGCGCCTCCAGCGCGGCATCGGTACGGGCCTCTGCCCCTTGCTTCCGCCGTTGCTGGCGGCCCCAGAAATCGAGTTCCCAGCTCGCGTCAAAGCCGATGTCGAACAGGCTGAAATCGCGGGCAAAGCCGGGAATCTTGTCAATCGGAAGCTGGCCATTCTTGGACAGAACCGTCTCGTTTGCAGCGCCTGTCACAGTCGCGGAGGGCAGCCGTCCGCCGCGCACCGCATCGCGATTGGCGCGGGCTTCCTCCAGCCGCGCCTGCGCCACCCGCACATCGGGGGCAGTGGCGATGGCGCGTTCCACCAGCGACGTGAGCAGCGGATCGTGGAAACTGTTCCACCATGCGAGATCGACCGGCTCAAGCGAGGCAGGCTCGACCCAATCGGGGGCCATGGCGCTTTGCGGGCGTTCATAGTCAGGGCCGACAGCGCAGGCAGACAGGGCAAGGGCCAGCAGGGGCAGGGGGGTGAAAGGGGCGAAACGCATCAAATTACTCCATGCGGGCGCGGAACAGCCAGGACGAGGCAGCGAGAGTGACAGCGGCGATCACGGCAACCGGCCACATCCAGTCAAAAACGTCCCCGGCCGGCATCGCTTTCAGAAACAGGCCCTGGCAGACGGGCAGGAAATACATGGCCGGGTTGGCGTGGTTCAGCACTTGCAGCCATTCGGGCATGTTCTCCACCGGCGAGGAAAAGCCTGACAGCATCACGATCGGCACGGTCACAAGGAAAGAGCCGAGAAAGGCCTGCTGTTGCGTATGCGAGAGTGAGGAGACGAACATTCCCAACCCGATCAGGGCGAGATTGTAGATTGCTAACGATATGGTGAATAGCATCACGGAGCCTTCAAACGGCACACCGAAGATGAACACCGCTGCCAGCAAAAAGACAAAACCATTGATAATGCTGATGCCCAGCGGGGGCAGCATCTTGCCGATCAGGATTTCATGCACCCGCAGCGGAGAGACCATCAGCTGGTCGAATGAGCCATTCTCACGCTCGCGGGCGATGGTCATGCTCGCCAGCGCCAGCCCGCCTACAGCGCCAATCATGGCAATCAGCGATGGCAGGTTGAACCAGACATATTCGAGGTTGGGGTTGAACAGATTGGTCACCCGCACGGTTTCCGGCGGGCTGCGTGCACTGGCGCTGGCGCCGATTCCGGCGGCGATACGCATGATGTAGGAGGAAACAATCTGCGATGCGTTGGATTTGCGCCCGTCCAGCACTACGCCGATTTCCGCATTCTGCCCGGCCGCCATGCGCCGGTCAAAATCCTGTTCGATCACAATGGCTGCGATAATTTCCTGCCGCTCAATCGCCCGTTTCAGCTCAGCAGGTGATTGCAGTCGCTTGATTGTACGGAAATTGGGGCTTCCCGCCAGCTGGCTGGTGAATTCAGTGGAATAGGTGCCCTGGCTCATATCGAGCAGGCCGACATCGACATTGCGCACTTCCAGCGTGGCGGCAAAGCTGAACACGAAAAGCTGGATCAGTGGCGGCATGAACAGCGCCATGCGCGCTTTCGGGTCGCGCATCAGCGCCCAGGTTTCCTTGATCGCCATGGCCCGCAAGCGTCCCATCAGTCGAGGCTCCGCCTGGTCGCGCGGAAAGCGAGCAGGAAGAAGATCGCGCCGAACAGCAGCATC
>JAGREF010000425.1 GCA_020446665.1 Sphingomonadaceae bacterium | reverse complement strand
TTTTGCCAAGGATGCCAATGTGCAGCTTGGCCCGGCAGAGAGTGGCGTGAAGCTGGGCCTTGCGGACCTCGAAGCGACGCTTGGCGGAGAAATTTCCGGGACCTTCTCCGGCGTGGATGCGCAGCTGGCAACGGTGCCGATGGACGTCAGCGAAGCGACCGGCAAATGGGCCTTTGCAGATGGCGCCCTGCGCCTTAGCGAGACGCAGTTCCGGCTGAGCGACCGTGAATTCGTGCCCGGCACCAATGAACCGCGCTTCTACCCTCTCTCCGCCAGCGATGCCTGGCTGGTGCTGGCCGACAATGTCATCCGCGCTGATGTGATCATGCGCAACCCCAAGACCCAGCGCGAAGTGGTGCAGGCCGATATCCAACATGACTTGCTGACCACGCGCGGTGAAGCGCAGCTGGAGGTTGATGGCCTGCGGTTTGATGACCAGCTCGAATTCGGGGATGTGAGCTATTACCTGTTCGGCTTCGTCGCCTATGCCGAAGGGATCGTCAAAGGGCAGGGCAAGATCAGTTGGGACGAAAACGGCGTTACCAGCAGCGGGGGCACGTTTGGCAGCGATGATTTCAAACTCGCGGCAGCCTTCGGCACAGTCGGCGGCCTGCGCGGACAGGTGCAATTCACTGACCTGATTTCGCTTACCACGGCCCCGCGTCAGAAACTCTATATCGCCTCCATCGACCCCGGGATCGAGGCGCGCGATGGCCAAATCGAATGGTCCCTGGAAAATGGTGAAGTGCTGCAGGTCCATGGCGGGCAATGGCCCTTCCTTGGCGGCAGGCTGGAATTGCGCCCGGTGGCGCTGAATTTCTCCAAGCCGGAAACGCGCCGCTATGTGCTGGATATTGCCGGGGTAGAGGCCGCCCAGTTCATCGAGCAGATGGAACTCGCCAATCTCAGCGCAACCGGACAATTTGACGGCACATTGCCGCTGGTTTTCGATGAAATGGGCAATGGCAGTATTGAAGGCGGGGCGCTGGTATCGCGTCCGCCGGGCGGTAATCTCTCCTATGTCGGGGAACTGACCTATGAAGATATGGGGGCGATGGCCAATTTCGCCTTTAACGCGCTGCGATCGCTCAATTACCGCCAGATGACCATAGATATGCAGGGGCCGCTGACGGGTGAGATCATCACGCAGATGCGCTTTGACGGGGTGACGCAGGGGGAAGGGGCCTCGCGCAACATCCTCACTCGCCGGATTGCGAAGCTGCCGATCCGTTTCAACATCAATATCCGCACATCATTTTACAAACTCTTCCGCGACATTCAGATGATCTATGACCCGGCAATGTCCACCAATCCCATGGCTTTGGGGCTGGTTGACGAACAAGGCAGGCCGATCAGCAAAACCAATCCTGAAGCCGCCATTCAGACCCCAGAAAGCGAGGATAGGCCATGACAGACTGGCAATTGACCCTGCGCCACGCGCCTGCGACAAGCCTTTCCATGAACGGAACGAGGCGATTTCAGGCAGCGAAGGGGCAGGGCGCATGCAGGCTGCTGATGCTGGTGGCGGGCATGGCGATGCTGGCAGGGTGCGTTTCCGTGAACGCGCCGGACGGTCCGATCGTCATAGAGCTCAATATCAATATCCGGTCTGAAGTGGTTTACCGGCTGGCCAATGATGCCAGCGAGACGATAGAAGATAATGCGGACATCTTCTGATGGCCGCGCAAAGTGGATGGAGTGCGTGATGACAAGACTGAGCCGCAAGATCGCCCTTGGCACTGCTGCTGCCGCGCTGGCCGTTACCGGCCTTGCCGGTGCCGCCTGGGCCCAGCGTGACCCCGCCTATGAAGCGGCCCGCTCTTCCGGGCAGGTGGGCGAGAAGATGGATGGCTATCTGGGCATTGTCGGCGCAGAAACGGCCGAGCTGAAGCGGCTGGTCAATGATATCAATATTAAGCGCCGCGCCGTCTATGCGGAAAAGGCGCAGGCCGCCAATGCCACGCTGGAAGAATATTCGCTGACAGCGGGCTGCATCGCGATTTCACGGACCACGCCGGGCGAGAAATATCAGGCACCTGACGGCAGCTGGAAAACCCGCACCGCCGCCGCGCCAGAGCGTGATGCGCGCTGCCCGTAAGCCTTGAATACCCGCCCCTTCCATCGAGGGGGCGATTTTCCCCGCAAATGATGCACTGCGGCATGTTGACTTGCCCCTGACCCCCTTCTAAGGGGGCCTCGCCCTTGGCAGGCAGCCCTTTGCCTGTGCCGCGTCTTCGCATATGGAGCATGGCATGAGTGACGAGCAGTCTGCACAAGAGCCCCTTGCCGAGGATGCGCGAATTGACGCGCTCGAAGCGCGGTTGAAAGCCGCGAAAGAGCGTGAAGAGGAACGTAATCAGCCAAAGGCAACCGGAGCTGACGCGAATTATCGCAGTGGCAACCGGGTGCTGGCGGATTTGCTTGGCGGGCTTCTTGGTGGTTCGCTTATTGGCTGGGTGATTGGTCACTTTGCCGGTAACGCACCCGTGGGTCTGATTGTGGGGCTGTTCCTTGGGATAGTCGTCGCTTTCAGGAACATTTTCCGGATGGCGAACAAGCGCCCCGACTGAGCCCGGCGAAAGCAGGCAGTCAGGGCGTTGTTCATATCAGCATCCAGTTGGTAAGGGACGGTCAGAGCGTGGCAGCCGAACAGGCCAAAGTCGATCCGATGCACCAGTTCACAATCCAGCCGATGTTCGGCTCGGATAACTGGGAAATAGCGGGCTATAATATCGCCTTCACCAATAGTGCGCTGTGGATGGCTATTGCCGCCATTGTGCTGTGGGTATTTGTCGCAGGCGGGATGAAGCGCGAGCTGGTTCCCGGCCGCTGGCAGATGGCGGTGG
>JAGREF010000424.1 GCA_020446665.1 Sphingomonadaceae bacterium | reverse complement strand
CAAGGAACAGACCGCCAAGACCTGGGCCGATGTTGACCCTTCGCTGCCGGCCGATCCGATCCTCGTTTACGGCCCGCCGTCCACCTCCGGCACGCGCGACGCGCTGAAGGAGCTGGTGCTTGAGGTCGGTTGCAAGGCTGATCCGGCCATGGCTGCGCTCAAGGAAAGTGACGAAGACAAATATGATCAGGTCTGCACGGAAGTGCGCGGTGATGGCGCCTATGTAGATCAGGGCGAGCAGGACAATCTGATCGTTCAGAAGATCGAGAACAATCCGAAGGCCGTGGGCGTGTTTGGCTATTCCTATCTGGAAGAGAACCTCGACAAGGTGCAGGGCCTGCCGATGAACGGGGTTGAGCCGACCTATGCCAATATCTCGGACTTTTCCTATCCCGGTGCGCGCCCGCTCTTTGTCTATGTGAAGAAGGCGCATCTCGATGCGATCCCCGGCCTGAAGGAATATCTGGCTGAGTGGGTCAAGAGCTGGAGCAAGGGTGGCCCGCTTGCCAAGATTGGCCTCGTTGCCAATCCGGAAGACGCCGCAGCCAAGGCAACGGACGCCGCCACCAATTTCACCACGCTGAAAGGTGACGAACTCAAGTAATCCCGCAGGGATGACAGCGAGAGGGGCGGGAAGCATCAGGCTTCTCGCCCCTTTTGCTGGCGCTGGTGACACTGCGTCGCCTGCGTTATGGGCGGCTCCATGACTGGTCCCGACAAGCTGACGATTCGCCGCCCTGATGACTGGCATGTGCATTTGCGCGATGGCGTGATGCTGAAAAGCGTGGTCGCTTACACTTCGCGGCAATTCGCGCGGGCGATCGTGATGCCCAATCTATCCCCTCCGGTGACCGACAGTGCAGCAGCCGCTGCCTATCGCGAGCGGATATTGGCGGCTCTTCCGGAAGGGAGCGATTTTGCCCCCCTGATGACCTGCTATCTTACCGACAACACGGATGCTGACGATCTGGCGACGGGCCATGCGCAAGGCATTTTTACTGCGGCCAAGCTCTATCCTGCCAATGCCACGACCAATTCGGCCCATGGCGTAACCGATGTGGTCAGGCTCTATCCGGTTCTGGAACGAATGGCAGAGATCGGCATGCCTCTGCTGGTTCATGGCGAAGTGACCAGCCCGGAGATTGACGTGTTTGACCGGGAAGCGGTGTTTATCGAGCGAGTATTGGCACCGCTTGTACAGCAAATTCCGTCACTTAAACTGGTCTTCGAACATATCACGACAGCGCAGGCGGTCGCTTTTGTCGATGAGGCCGGGGATAATGTCGCCGCGACCATCACTCCGCAGCATCTGCTTATCAACCGCAATGCCATCTTCGCAGGCGGCCTGCGCCCACATGCCTATTGCCTGCCTGTGGCCAAGCGCGAACAGCACCGGCTGGCGCTGCGCAAGGCGGCAACCTCCGGATCAGCCAAATATTTCCTCGGCACCGATACTGCCCCGCATGCGCGCGAACGCAAGGAAATGGATTGCGGCTGCGCAGGCATATTCAATGCGCCCTATGCGCTGGAAAGCTATGCCACCGTTTTTGAGGAAGAAGGCGCGCTGGACAAGCTTGAAGCCTTTGCCAGCGAAAACGGGCCGCGCTTTTACGGTTTGCCGCTGAATGAAGGCAGTGTGACACTGGAACGGCGCAAGGTTGATGTGCCAGCCAGCATTGCGACAGAAGCGGCAGAACTGGTGCCGTTTCACGCCGGTGAGACGATCGGCTGGCGGTTCGTTGGTTAGCGGCCAGCTTCCGGCACGCGGCGGCGCTGCAGCAGATCCCAGCTAAAGACGGCAATCGCGATCCAGATCAGGATGAAGCAAGCCAGCTTGACCGGCTCAAGCGGTTGCTTGAACACAGTCAAAGCCACGATAAACACGATTGTGGGCGCCAGAAACTGGGTAAAGCCCAGCGTCGAATAGTCCATCCGCTTGGCCGCAATGGCGAAAAGCAGCAGCGGAAAGGCGGTCAACGCACCGCCCAGCATGATTGACAGGCTGAGCGCCGGTGTGCGGAAAAAAGCCGAGCCATCCGGACCCCATGCATAATAGAGAGCAATCCCCGCTGCGGGGAGCAAGAGGATGGCGCTTTCAATCGTCAAACCCGGCAACGAGCCGGTGGGGACCTGCTTGCGCAGCAATCCGTAGGCGCCAAAGGATAATGCCAGCGTCAGACTGATCCACAAGGCGTCCAGCGCACCGCCCAGCAGCAGGCAAATCCCCAATGCAGCGATTGCCACCGCCGACCATTGCAGCCGCGACAGGCGCTCCCCCAGTACCACCGTTCCCAGCAACACATTGACCAGCGGATTGATGTAATAGCCAAGGCTGGCCGCGTAGACCTGATTGTTCTGTATCGCCCAGACATAGACCAGCCAGTTTATCGCAATCAATGTGGCCGATGCGGTGAGAATGGCGAGGGAGCGCCAGTCTGCCAGCGCCCGGCGCAATTCCGGGCCTTGTCGGCGCACCGCCACGATCAAAAGGCATAGAGGAAGGGTCCAGATGATCCGCCAGCCGACAAATTCTGTCGGCGGCACGCTTTTTACCAGCAGCAGATAAAGCGGCAGGAAGCCCCAGATAACATAAGCCGTCAATGCGGCGGGCAGGCCAGATGGCTGTTTATCGGTGTGGGGCTGACTCATCGATTTGCCCTCGGGTCAGGACCCATAAATCACGCTGTCGAGGCGCC
>JAGREF010000423.1 GCA_020446665.1 Sphingomonadaceae bacterium | reverse complement strand
TGCGCAGCATGGTGGAGGGGCACGGTCGAGTTGGGGTGATCTGGAGGGTCGCGCCAACAGCGCGTGCCCCTCCACCATCCTGCGCCTGCGGCCGGATGGTCCCCCTCCCCGTGTCGGGGAGGAAGTGGTTTCCACCCGCGCCATTCCGCATCAGGCCACATCCTCCGTCGCCTTTGTTGCGGAGCCGCCGGCGGAGGGGGATCCGTTGCTCGATTTCACCCCTGTCCCGCACAAGCAGTTGCGCCGCAATTCGATCACGCCGGAGCTGCAGCGCCGCTTTATCGCCACGCTGGCGGCCACGGGGATCGTGAAGCAGGCGGCGCGGTCTATCGGCAAGTCGCTGGAGGCGATCTACAAATTGCGCCAGCGGCCGGGGGCGGAGGGGTTTTGCGCGGCGTGGGATGCGGCGCTGGAGCGCGGTGTGCAGCGGCTGGAGGATTGCGCGTCCTTGTTTGGCCTATCGCTTCGCTACTTGAGGCCAGAGGAGCGGGCTTCCGTCCTCAAGTAGCGAAGCGGTAGGACGAAAAGCACTTGCCGGAGAAATACGGGATTCAGCGGCTGAAGCCGGGTCATCCGGTGTATGATTCCATCGCGCGCGAGGCGATTGCGGCCTATCGCGCGGAAGAGGAGGAGGACGAGCAGGCGGTGCTGGAGAGCATCGACGCCTTCATCGAGGATATGCGCCAGCGAAGATTCGCGAATGAAGCGATTTTGGCGGAGCGCAGGGACGGGTCCGGGGAGGAAGGGGAGGAGGCTTAGCGCCCTTCCCTTCGTCATTGCGAGCGCGGCCAGCGGCCGGGCGAAGCAATCCAGGGCTGTTTTGCGCCGCACTGGATTGCCGCGTCGGCTGCGCCTCCTCGCAATGACGAAAAGGGGGTTTTCTCACCCATGCGTGGGTCAGCGCAAACTTCCCCCTCACGCCGTGGTCAGAAACTCCACCAGCGCGCGCACTTTCTTTTGTCGCCATTGCGGTGCGGGGGCGAGGAGCCAGTAGGTGCGGCGGCAATCTTCCGGCCCTTCGACAGCCTCCAGCCGTCCGTCTTCCAGCGCCTGTTCGGCCAGCGCCAGCGGCAGGCTGGTGCGGCCGAGGCCCGCCAGCGCGCTACTCAGCGCCTGGCCGGGATTGCCGGTCTGGATTGCGCCCTCCCCGCCCTGCGGTGGCGGGCTGCCGGGCCAGCTGATCCAGTCTGCCGGAGCGCCGGGGGCGGCCACGGTCACGCGGCGCGCCGGGGTCAGCTCCACCCCCTCCAGCTCGCCCGGCCCATCGGCCAGCCGGATCGCGAAATCGAGATTGGCCTCGGTAAAATCGGCATCTTCCTCGGCCAGCTGGTAGCGGACCTGCGGGTTATCCGCGCGGAAGCTGGCCAGCCGCGGGGCGAGCCACTGGGCATAGAATTCGCGCGGGGCGGCGATGGTGTAGCGGTCGCTCGCCTGCCCGGCCTGCATCGCCTGCACGCTTTCCTCAAACCGCAGGAACCCTTCGCGCAGCGGGTCGAGTCCGGCCTGTGCTTCCTCCGTCAGTTCCAGCCCCTTGCTGGTGCGGCGAAACAGGACGATGCCCAGCACATCCTCCAGCGCGCGGATCTGCTGGCCGACCGCCGCCGGGGTCACCGCCAGCTCGTCCGCCGCGCGGGTGAAGCTGAGATGCCGCGCCGCCGCATCGAACACGCGCAGCGCATTGAGCGGCAAGAGGGTGCGTTTCATGCCCCTTCTCTCAACTCAATCGGCAGTGGCAGGCGCGGCGAGCGGGAAATAGGGAATCGCCACTTCCAGCGCAGTGCCATCTTCACGCTCGAAAGTGTAATGCCCCTCCATCGAGCCAGTGGGCGTGGTCAGCGGGCAGCCGGAGACATAGTCATGGCTCTGCCCCGGCACCAGTACGGGCTGTTCGCCCACCACCCCGTCACCATCGACGAAGTTCACCATGCCGCGCGCATCGGTGATCTTCCAGTGCCGCGTTTTCAGCTGCAACACCTCACCCGCGCCGTTTTCCAGCCGGATATGGTAGACCCAGAACCACTTGCCCGCTTCCGGGCGGGACTGTTCAGGCAGGAAGTTGACCGCCACCCGTACAGTGACCCCATGCGTCGTGGCAGCGTGCTGGAAAAATTCCTTCATGACGATTCCCAAGGTAGCGACTCCGCGGGCCAGCGCCAAGGGGCAGAGCGCGGCAAATTTGCCTGACCCGGATTTTCTCGCTTTCTTCCAAATGCTTCGTTAACCACGATGGGATAATGCATAAGCAGGAAACGGGTATGCAATTGATTTACCTCCAGATCGGGCTCGGAGTGCTCGCCCTTGCGCTGGTTGCGATCGGCGTGGCGATCTATGCCAAGAAGAAGGGATTGCCCAAAATCCCGCGCCCGGCGCTGTCCGTGCCCAAGGTTCCCCTGCCCAAAAAGCGCGCGCGGGAGGAAGAGGAGGTCATCACTCTCCCCTCGTCCCGCCTCCAGCGCCTGCAGACCGCAGCAGAGGAAAAGCCCCAGCCGGTTCACGAGGATTTCGATGCCATAGAGGCGCGGCTGGAGGAATTGTTCACTCTGTTCGAAGCGGGCAAGCTGGACCTGTCCTTCTACCGCGAAAAGGTGGTGGAGGAACTGGATCGTGCGCAATCCTATGAAGAAGCCCTGTCCCACCCCACTGCCGATCCGGAACTGGCAGAACGCGCCGGAGAGACCCGCCAGGCAGTGCAATGGTGCATCAACTGGGCGGATGAGTTTGCCAAGAAAACTTCGTCGCCTGAAGATTCATAAATAATCATATAAATCAGTATATTATATGATGAATCATGTCTTAGGCGCTGGTTAAAAGGTTCTTAGTAACTGGACACTATTCCTGTGCACTGCCCGAAATTTATCGGATAGTGAAGCAGGGATACAGATCGTGGCTGGAACGCAACGCTCATTCTTGAGGGAACTCAAGCTCGATACGAGCGGCAATATGCTTGCCCTCGGCGCGCTGGGCTTGCTGGTGACCATGTCGCTGGTTGGCGGCGGCGTGGACATGAGCCGGGCCTACAAGGCGCAGAGCCGCCTGCAGGCCGCCTGCGACGCCGGTGTGCTGGCGGGGCGCAAGGCAGTGCGGACCAATGGCTTTGATGACAATGCCGAGGACGAGGCCGAAGATTACTTCAACAACAATTTCGATGAAGACGAACAGGGCGCGACAGATACCAGCTTCATCGCCAGCTCGCCCGATAATGGCAACACCGTAAACGGCACCGCGACCAGCGATGTCCAATCCACCGTGATGCGC
>JAGREF010000038.1 GCA_020446665.1 Sphingomonadaceae bacterium | reverse complement strand
CCGATTTCCTTCCAGCTGCTGCGCATGATGTCGGTATTGTACATTTCCGGGATCGGGGTGGAGCTGTTCATCGAATTGAACACCCGCCCGAATGCCTTGACGATCAGATTGCGATCGTTCGAGAACATGTCCTTTGCATAGGGGATTGCCGACATCGGGCTGGCAGCATCATCCATCGCCGGGAGCACGCCCATATAGGAACCGTGGTCAGTCACGGCATAGAAATCCAGCGGGCCGCCCTTCAGGCGAATGTCATAGCCGGCCGCATGGCGGATCGTTTCGCCCCTGGCATAGCGATAGGCATCGTCAGGCGTGCGGCGGATGCCGAAAATATACGCGTCAAACGAATATTGCGTATGGACGTGCAGATCGCCGAACAACGCCTGTCGCCGCGCCGGTTCGTCTGCCGTGGCAGGTGCGGTCGCGACCAGCCCCGTTGCCAGAGCCAACCCAGCCGCCGATGACAGTGCACGACGCGCAAAATTCGCCATGGAAGCCATGCGAACCCTCTCCCCTTTTTCAGTTCCTCTTTGCAACTGTGCGATAGCGGAGCAGCTTTGTCCAGCTTCCGCTTATGCGTCAGGTGCTGGCTGCTGCAGGACCAACGGATACGGATGTCGCTGGCGGCTCTGCTTCGGTAACATCGATCACAACATCGCTGGTCAAAACCGTTCCTGAAATCACATCCGTCATTTCCAGACGGATGCGGTACTGACCCAGCTTCTCCCCATCCTCAACCACCATGCCCAAGCCACCTCGGGCAAGGTGAAAAGCATTGGCAGGCGGCGCAGGACCTTCCCACGCCGCGAATTCGAGCGGCTCGCCGTAGAATTCACCGTCCGGGTCAAAGATGGTGACTTTTGCCCGCAGCAAGCAGCGCCCGCCGCCATCCGCAGTGCAATTGCCGAACATGATAAATTGCTCAAATCGCTCATTGCGTTGAACCGAGGATGTCATCGGCAATTTGGGAGGCGTTGGCCCCTGCCAGGCCTCCATGAAGGCTGCCGGATCAGCGGACATCATCTGCAATACGCGAAATTCGCCCGCGCGCGCTTCAGCAACGCCTTTGGGGGGTGCCGTTTCCTGTGCGGCCAGCGTCGGCGAAATCACCAGCGCCGCAATTGCCGCCAGCCACACCAGAAAGTTGCGCCCCGGCATCAGGTAAACCGCATCATGCCAGCCACGGCCAGCCCCACGCCAGCCAGCAGCGTCACCCATGCCCAGCCGCGATGGACGGCGGCGAGGTTTTTCAGCCACATCTGGAAATAGATATCGCTGAACGCCATCACCATCAGCGCTTCGGCCATCATCAGCCCGCCCAACGCTTTCATCAGCGTGGCCAGCAGATCGGCCTGTCCCGCCCAGGGGTTGGACAGGTAGATGGCAGCGCCAATGAACAATTCGATGAAGCCGCTGACCAGTTGCAGCGCGGGCGATTTCTCGATTTCCCCGATCATGGTCTGCCATGTGCCGGGCTGGCGCAGCGCGCCTATCGCAGCGGCAATTCCGAACAAGCCCAGCAATGTGGCCGTCCAGCCGGTGGCATCGAAGGTGTCTGGCATGGATAAAGCTCCCCTATCATGCACAATCCCTCGCTGTCAGGGGTGATGCCTTAAGCCGGGGGCGGCGTCCAGCCTGAAAGTGCGGCTCCACTTGCACAAAAAATCGGGGGCGACGCGATGGCCGCCCCCGAGGGGAGAAATGCAAGTCATGTTATCTGCTTGCTATCTGGAAGACCCCGCCTGCTTGGGGAAGGAAGGCGTAGGACAGGCGGGGTCTTCTTGTTTCGAGGAGTGGGGATGCTCCCGAACCAATTGGCCCTTTAGTAGCGGTGGCGCCCGCGCTCGGATGCCACCGGTTCGAACATGGCCTTGACACCGGCTTGCAGGGCTTCTGCTTCATCGGCGAGAAAATCCCACCGGTCTGCTGCCCGCATATGCTGATCGCGAAGGCGAGGCAGACTGGCTGCAATGGCCATCTGCCGCTGGGCCTGTGCTGAAAGCCTGTATTCTTCCGCGAGCATCATCCTGGTCTCCGTTTCGCTGGCGCCATCGCCATGATCGAACGAGCCCTGTTTGCGCCCAGAAGTGTAAACGGGCTGTTAGGGATTTGTAACGGGTCGTAACGACACAAATTACAAATCCCCGGCAGCTTCCGGCTGGATCATTCGGCCAGCTTGCCCGCGATCCAGTCATCCACCTTTTTATCCAGCACGGGCAGCGGCAGCGCGCCGGTGCCCAGCACGATTTCGTGGAATTCGCGAATGTCGAACTTGTCACCCAGCCGGTCTTGCGCACGCTTGCGCAATTCCTGGATCTTCAGCGCGCCGACCTTGTAGGCCAGTGCCTGGCTGGGAATGGCGATATAGCGTTCCACCTCTGCCGTGGCGTCAGTGCGGCCCATGCCTGAATTGGCGAGCATATACTCAATCGCCTGTTCGCGCGTCCAGCCCTTGGCATGCAGGCCGGTATCCACCACCAGCCGCATGGCGCGCAGCATTTCGTCATCATAGGTGCCGAACCGCTGGTAAGGATCATCGAACAGGCCCATTTCGAAGCCCAGCGTTTCCGCATAAAGCGCCCAGCCTTCGACATAGGCAGTATTGCCGCCAAAGCGCATGAAAGCAGGCAGTGCCTCGTTTTCCTGCGCCAGACTGATCTGGAAATGATGCCCCGGCGCACCTTCATGCAGATAGAGCGTGGTGATCCCCGGCGTGGTCCGGCTGGGCAGATCATAGGCATTGAAATAGAATATGCCGGGCCGCGAGCCATCGGGCGCACCCTGCTGATAAGAGCCACCCGCTTCGAATTTCTCGCGGAAGGGTTCGTAGGGACGGATTTCCAGCGGTGCCTTGGGCAGAGTGGAGAAAAGCGCGGCGATCTTGCCATCCACCGTCTTGCCGACATCGTAATAGCTTTGCGTCAGCCCTTCGCGGGTTTGCGGCTTGAATTTCGGATCGGTGCGGATGTGATCGAAAAATTCACCCAGCGTCCCTGAAAAGCCGACTTCCTGTTTCACCTTTTCCATTTCGCCGCGAATGCGTGCGACTTCGGACAGGCCCAGCTCGTGCAGGTATTCTGCGGTCAGCGGCAGAGTGGTCGTGTTTTCGATCAGGCGGGCATAGAGCACGTCCCCGCCCTTCATCTGGCTCAGCCCCACTTCATCGCGGGCCTGATCATAATATTCATTCTTCAGGAAATCGCGCAGCCGGCGATGGGCGGCATTGACCTGCCCGATCTTGGCGCGATAGGTCGCGGTCAGCCGCGCCTTGTCTGCTTCGCTGAATTCCTCGGGGAACATGGTCACCGGCCCCCACAGGGGCGATTCCTCAACCGGCTGGGCCAGCTGCGTATCAAGCTGTTCGATGACATTGCCGATCGTCAGCTTCGTTTCGACCACGCCGGAAGCAAGCCCTTCGCGGAACATGGCGATCGACCGGTCCGTCAGCGCGATATAATCATCATGGCGGCGCAGGTTGTTTTCGTAATCCTCCACCGTCTTGAACGGAGCCGCACTCTGGCCGCTGGCGAAGGTCGGGTAGAATGTGTGGAAGCCACTGAAATGGTTGATCGGGCGCGTTTCCGTGAGCGCCAGGATTTCCGGCGTCAGCCCGGCCAGTGACTGCTCGTTATTATATTTGAACACATCATAGGCGATCTTGTCCGTCGCATTCAGCTGCGCGCGGTCAATCTGCACCAGTCTGTCGAGGCTGTCCTGCGCCAGTTTGCGGCTGGCTTCATTATATTCCGGTGTCAGGTAATCGCCCAGCTTGTCAGCATAGCGCATATCCCCGCGAAACAGCGCGCTGAGGGGATTAAGCCGCAATTCCTCCTCATCTGTCCATGCGAACAGCGCGAAAAGCCGGTCATGCGCGCTTTGCTCTGCGGCAATGGCAGGCGCTTTCTCGTGGTGATCCGCCAGTGCAGGTGCGGCAGGCAGTGCCAGTGCGGCAGAGGCAAGCAAGGCAAGGTGAAGTCTGGTCATGCAATTTGTTTCCCGATTGAGAGTACCGCCTGACATGGGCGCTCGATGTGCATTCTTCGATGACAGGCCGCTAAACGCTGCGCCTGCAAGCAGACAGCCCGGTTCGACAAACGGCTGCTGTCGGTCGATCAGGGATGGCGGGGCCGGCTATAGTTGCGTCACGGGAACCTCTCGCTAAAAGGCGCGTATCGGTTTCAAATGAAAGGATATGACCGACCCATGACGACGCTGCGCGCCGCCCTGATCGCTGCAACCATGCTTGCTCCTGCCACTTTCTCCACCGGGGCGCTCGCCCGCCCGATGACGCCGGAAGATGTCGCGAAACTGGAGCAGGTTGGCACGATCGAAGTCTCTCCCGATGGCAGCCGGATCGCCTATACCACCGCTTCCCTGCCCGATGTGACCAGCGGTGAGGATGATGGCGGGACGACGCAGCAACTCAAGCTGGCATGGGGCCCGGATCAGGCGCGCGATTTCCTGCCGGAAGATATGAGCGTTTCCTCATTGTCATTCTCGCCGGACGGGCGGACCGTTTCGTTCCTGTACACTGCCAAGGGCGAGAAGAGTGCCGTCTGGGGCATCCCGGTCGATGGCGGGGCAGAGCGCAAGCTGGCCGAAGTGGATGGCGCATCGGTGCGCGCCTATGAATGGTCAGCCGATGGCTCGCAGCTCTTCATGCTTGCGGGTGCGGCCAAGGATGACCAGCGCAATACGCAGTCCAAGGCCGGTTTCAACGCCGTGGTGTATGAAGAGGAAGGCAAGCTGAACCGCCTGTTCGTTGCACAGGTTGGTGGCGAGAAAGTCGATGCCGACCCGCGTGAAATCCCACTGCCCGGCTATGTAAGCGCGTTCCAGCTGCTGGGCGATGGCAAGCGCGCCCTGGTGGAAAGCGCCCCCACCCCGCAAGTGGATGACAGCTACACTGCCAAGCGCGTGCATGTGATTGACTTGTCCGGCGGGAAAATGCTGCAAGTGATCGCCACCCCCGGCAAGATCGGCGATGTTGAAGCTTCCCCCAGTGGCGACGTGATCGCCATTGTGGCTGCGGTGGACAAGAATGATCCGGCCGCCACCACGCTCTACCTGGCGCGCAGCGGGACAGGCGAGATGCGGGCGGTAATTGAAGGCGCTGAGGAGGCGGTGGTCGATACCACCTGGCTATCCGATGGCAGCCTCGCCGCTGTGGTGCACAAGGGTGCGCGCAGCGTGCTGCGCATCTATGGCGCGGACCTCGCCTCGATGGAAGAGGTGGACGCAGCCGGCCTGATCCTCACCAATGTCGAGGAAGCAGGCGGCGTACTGGCGGTGGAAGCCCACGCGCCGGGCCACCCGACCGAGCTGTTTACATATGACAATGGCAAATTCATCCGCTGGACGAAGCATAACCCATGGCTGGCCGATATCAGTTTCGGCAAGCAGAGCATCATGACCTACACCGCGGGGGATGGTCAGGAAGTGGAAGGCATCCTGATCGAGCCGGTTGGCGGCGCGGCCAAGGGTGGCAGCCCGACCATCATGATGGTCCATGGCGGTCCGGAAAGCCATTATTCCAATGGCTGGCTGACGGCCTATTCCATGCCCGGCCAGGTTGGCGCGGGTAAGGGTTATGCCGTGTTCCACCCCAATTATCGCGGCTCGACCGGCTATGGCGTTGCCTTCGCCAAGGCGCATCAGGATGATTATGCGGGCAAGGAATTCAACGACATCGTCGATGCCAAGCGCGCACTGGTGGCACAGGGAATTACCGATCCGAAGCGCACCGGCATTACCGGCGGTTCCTATGGCGGCTATGCCAGCGGCTGGGGCGCAACGGCGCTGAGCGAAGAATATGCGGCAGCGGTGATGTTTGTCGGCATTTCCAACCAGATCAGCAAATTCGGCACCACCGATATTCCGTGGGAAATGCACAATGTCCATTCACGCCACTGGCCGTGGGAAAAATGGATGGAGATGCTGGAAGTCAGCCCGATCTATCACGTGGACAAGGCGGAAACGCCGCTGCTGATCATGCATGGTGACAGCGATACGCGCGTCAGCCCGACGCAAAGCTACGAGCTTTATCGCAATATCAAGGTGCGCAAGCCTGACACGCCGGTGCGGCTGGTGCTTTATCCCGGTGAAGGCCATGGCAACAGCAAGGCTGCGGCCCGCTATGACTATAATCTGCGGATGATGGAATGGTTTGACACCTATCTTATGACGGGTAACCGCAAGGCAGAAATGCCCCCCCCGCGGCCCAGGCTGGCGGCGGGCGCAAAGGGGAGCGGCTCTGGCGATTGAGGCAATTGCGCACAAGGGCGGGCTCGCCTATCCTCTTCGCATGAACAGGAAAATCCGCTCGCTCTTGCTCGCCGCTCCGGCGCTCTGTCTCACCCCGCTGGCGCTCGCCGGACCGGCTCACGCGCAAGCGGCACAGGCTCCGGCGGCGGAGCCGGTCGAGCGGCTGGTCGCGCTGTTTTCCAACGATGACCGCAATAAGCAGCTGTTTCGCAAGCTGATTGATGTGGACATGCCACAGGCACTGACCACCGATCCCGATATCGCATGGCTGGAGGAAAGCTGCCCCGGCGCGGTCAAGGCGATGCTGCAGGCTGGCGAGCCGGAATTATGGCGCGGCTTTCTGGAAGACGAGGCTGAATTCAAGCAAGGCCTGATCGCGATCTTTTCCGCCTATCCGGCGGACCATGTCGCCGGAATGGCCGATTTCTTCGACAGCCCCGGCGGGCGCAAGCTGTTCGACAATGCCTTTGCCAATGTTACCTATGACGAAACCTTGACCAGCATCATGAGCAGCGAAGATGGCAATCCCAGCGCGGGCGCGCTGGAGCGGGACAGGCAGGCCACGGAACGCCGCCTGCGCGATTCCATGGACCCGTCGGAAATGGCCGATCTGGATTATCAGCTGCGCACGGCCCCGTGGTATGGCAACATCAAGGACGCCATGCCCAAAGTCACCGCTTTGCGCAGCCGGATCGATTCCGCCCCTCCGGTTGCAGAGGAAGATGCAAAGCTGGAAAAGATGATGTTCAGCGGGCTGCGCAGCCATATGAAAAGCTGCGGGATCGAATTCTAGCCCATCCCCTGCCACTGGCGCACCGCTTCCAGCGGCCAGAACAGCATCAGCACGTTCAGCGTCAGATTGTCACGGATGATCCATGCGGTCAGCAGTTCGAAGAACAGCGCCAGCCCCAGGCTCAGCTTCCAGGGCACACGCGCGGCGAACAGGAAACCGGCGGCCATCCAGCCAATATCGGAAATGGAATTGAGGATGCTGTCCCCGGCATAGCCCCAGCTGATCGTGACTTCGCGATAGCGGTTGATGACCATGGGGGTGTTTTCCATGATCTCCCACGCAGCCTCCACCACCACGGCAATGGGCAGCGCCCAGCGCGCAGGCTTGCCGCCGAACAGGCGCCATTTGTCCCATAGCAGCCAGGCGAAGAAATACATGATCAGCCCGTGAATGAAATGGCTGGGGCTGTACCAGTCAGTGATGTGCTGGCTGTTCTCGGAAGATTGCACCACCCCGTGCCACAGCTTCACCGTGCCGCAGGTGCAGATGGGCGGACGGTCCATCGCCAGCAGAATTGCGGTGGTGGCCAGGACCAGCAGAAGCGTAGCGATGATAGCGCGGCGATGCGGCCACAACGACAGGCGAACCTTTTCCATGGCACAAGGATGCCACGCAATTTCATGCTTGCCTATAGCTGCCGGTCAACAAAGACCGGCTCGCCATTGCCTCCCCCGCCACATGCGGTAAGGCTGAACCAATGAGCGGGCGCATGATTGATATTGCCATTGTGGGCGGTGGCCTGTCTGGTGGGCTGGCCGCGCTGGCCCTGCACAGGGCGCAGCCGGAAATGCGGCTGGCCCTGCTGGAAGCGGGTGAGACACTCGGCGGCAATCATCGCTGGAGCTGGTTTGGCAGCGATCTTGATAAGGCGGGCACGGCCCTGCTCGCTCAATTCCGCAAGAGCGAGTGGGAGGATGGCTATAATGTCTTCTTCCCCGCCCATGCCCGGCATTTGCGCGCGCCTTATCGCTCGCTGGCCTCTGGCGATTTCGATGCGGGCCTGCGCCGCGAACTGCCTGCAGAGGCAATCCGCACAAGATGCGCAGTCGCCGCGCTGGATGCCCGCGGGGTTACCCTTGCCGATGGCGAGCGGATCGAAGCGCGCACGGTGATAGATTGTCGGGGCTGGAACCCGGTCGGCCATTTTCAGGGCGGGTGGCAGGTTTTCATGGGCCGGCACATGCGCACCCATGCCCCGCACCGCATCAATCGTCCGGTCATCATGGATGCCACGGTCGAACAGCATGGCGCCTATCGCTTCGTCTATGTCCTGCCGCTGGGCGTGGACGAGCTGTTTATCGAAGACACCTATTACGCCGACAGCCCGGTGCTGGATCGCAGCGCCCTGTCCGGCCGGATAGACCGCTATGCCAGCGCACAGGGTTGGGAAGGCGATATTCTGGGCGGCGAAACAGGGGTGCTGCCTGTCATAAGCGGCGGCAATTTCCGCGCCTATCAGGATGCAGTGCGGGTGCCCGGCGTGGCCATGGCGGGATCACGCGGCGGCTTTGTCCATCCGCTCACCAGCTATACCTTGCCCTGGGCTGTGGATACGGCGCTGGCCATTGCAGATGAAGCGCATTTGCCGGGGGAACAGCTGGCGGCCATGCTGGAAGCCCGCGCACGGAACCATTGGGCGCGAACGGGTTTCTTCCGCATGCTGGGCACAATGCTGTTCGCTGCTGCACAGCCTGACTTGCGCTATCGCATATTTGAGCGGTTTTACCGCTTGCCGGAGGGTCTTATCGAACGCTTCTATTCCGCTCGCTCCACCATGGGCGACAAATGCCGGGTGCTGGCGGGGCGCCCGCCCGTGCCAGTCCATCGCGCCATGGGGGCGCTTCTGTCTGGCGCTGCCCCACTTTCCTCCGCCACGACAATGCAGGACGCACAATAATGGCGGCGGGCACAAAAGGGGCTGATCCGGGCCTGCAGGGCGGCTTTGACTTTGGCGGTGAAGCCCGGCTGGTGGGCAAGCGGGCCTGTGTGATCGGGTCGGGTTTTGGCGGCATGGCGCTGGCCATCCGGCTGCAATCCGCCGGGATCAGCACAACCGTGGTGGAGGCGCGCGACAAGCCCGGTGGGCGGGCCTATTTCTGGGAAAAGGATGGCTTTACCTTCGATGCAGGCCCCACCGTGGTCACCGATCCCCCTTGCCTGGAGGAACTGTGGCAGCTGACCGGGCACGACATGGCGCAGGATGTCGAGCTGATGAAAGTCATGCCCTTTTACCGGCTCAACTGGCCGGACGGGGTGAATTTCGACTATTCCAACGACGAAGCCCAGCTGAGGCAGGAAATTGACCGTGTCGCCCCCGGTGATCTGGGCGGTTACGAGGAATTCCTGACCTATTCCGAAGAGGTCTGGCGCGAAGGCTATGTCAAGCTGGGCCATGTGCCCTTTCTCGACTTCAAGAGCATGATCAAGGCCGCGCCCGCACTGGCCAAGAATCGCGCCTGGAACAGCGTCTATTCCATGGTCGGCAAATATGTGAAGTCGGAAAAGCTGCGCGAGGCGCTGAGTTTTCACACACTGCTGGTCGGCGGCAATCCGATGACCACCAGCAGCATTTATGCGCTGATCCACAAGCTGGAGAAGGATGGCGGCGTGTGGTGGACGCGTGGCGGCACCAATCGGCTGATCGCGGGCATGGTCCGCCATTTTGAACGGCTGGGCGGCACGATGCGGCTGCATGATCCGGTAGTAAAGGTCCACACGATCGGCAACCGCGCGAGCGAGGTCGAAACCGCAAGTGGCTGGCAAGAACGCTTTGATGCGGTCGCCAGCAATGCCGACATCATGCATTCCTATCGCGATTTGCTGGGCGAAAGCCGAAGAGGCAAGAGCTACGCCAAATCGCTGGCCCGCAAACGGTTCAGCCCCAGCCTGTTCGTGGTCCATTTCGGGCTGGAAGGCAGCTGGCCCGGCATCCCGCACCACATGATCCTGTTCGG
>JAGREF010000422.1 GCA_020446665.1 Sphingomonadaceae bacterium | reverse complement strand
CCTTGCGGTTGCGGTCGATCTTGTAAGCGAGGTTCTTCAGGCCCCAGGTCTCCGTCTTGGTGACCTTGCCTTCATTCGCTTCGATGATTTCAGTAGCCTGCGCTGCCAATGCATCGACCTGAGCCTGGCTCAGATCCTGGCGCGCAAGGAATACATGCTCGTAAAGAGCCATGCGGTCTTCCTTTCACTTCCTGCCGATCGCTGGCTTGTCCCACACCGCGCGGGGGCCCCTCCGGCTTTCTTCTTTCCCGGCCAACCGATCTGATCGGGGGCAGGGAAGCGGCGCTCTTAGCGGGATTTGGCGGGAATGCAAGCGCTGACAGCCGGGGCCATCGCAATTGCCTTCGCCAGTGGCGTGTAATAGCAGGCGGCCAAAGGAGACTGCAGGGATGACTGGCAAGCCGACGCTCTACACTTGCGCGGGTTCGCGCGGCCTGCGCGCGACATGGGCGGCAGAGGAGGCTGGGGTGGATATTGATCTGCGGCTGATGCCCTTTCCGCCCCGTGCGATGCAGCCAGACTATCTCGAACTGAACCCGCTCGGCACTGTTCCCCTGCTGGTGGATGGCGATGCGCAGATGACCGAAAGCTGCGCGATTGCGCATTATCTCGCCACGCGGGGCGGTCCCTCGTCGCTGGCGATCGGCCCTGGCGAGCCGGATTATGCGGCTTATCTCGACTTCACCTATCACGCTGATGCGACGATCACTTTCCCGCAGACGGTCTATCTGCGCTTTGCCCGGTTCGAGCGGGATCGCGGCTTGCAGGAAGCGGGCGAGGCCTACGGCAGGTGGTTTCACAAACGGCTGATCAAACTGGAACAGAGGCTGGCGGACGGGCGCGAATTCCTCTGTGCGGATCGCTTCACCGTTGCAGATATCTGCATTGGCTACGCGCTGGTTCTGGCCCGGGGGATCGGGCTGGATGACGGTGTACCGCAGCTGCTCAAGGATTATCGCACCCGGCTGATGGCGCGCGATGGCTATCGCCGGGCTGTCGAGCGGGAAGGGCCTTCGCCCTTTACAGGCGGATAGACAGGGCGGGGCGCTTGAAAAAGATCGTGCGCTCCAGCACATAGGCGCTTCCTTGAAACGCTCCCAGGAGATTTGATTTGCCCGGTGGACTTGCCGCCTTGTTGGACGATGTTGCGGTAATTGCCCGCGCAGCCTCTGCTTCGATTGACGATGTCAGTATCGCAGCCGGAAAGGCCGGTTCGAAGGCCGCTGGCGTGGTGATTGACGATGCGGCGGTGACTCCGTCCTATGTCACCGGCCTGTCGCCCGCGCGTGAATTGCCAATTATCTGGAAGATCACTCGCGGCAGTTTCTTTAACAAGCTGGTGCTGCTGCTGCCCGCAGCGTTGCTGCTCAGCCAGTTCCTGCCCTGGGCGATTACTCCGCTGTTGATGCTGGGCGGCGCCTATCTGTCCTATGAAGGGGCGGAAAAGGTGATGGAATGGCTTGGCGGGGAAAAGCACGGCAAGACTCTGGAAGACGTGATCGAAGACCCGGTCGAGTTTGAGAAAGAGCGTGTGTCGGGTGCGATCCGGACCGACCTGATCCTTTCGGCAGAGATCATGGCGATTGCCCTGAACGAAGTGGCCGATGAATCGCTGATCGTGCGCGCAGGCGTGCTGGCCGTGGTGGGGATCGCCATCACTATTGCTGTTTACGGCACTGTCGCGCTGATCGTGAAGATGGATGATGTTGGCTTGCATCTCGCCAACCGGGCATCCCGCGCGGCGCAGCGCGTGGGGGCGATGCTGCTCCACGCCATGCCGCGCATTCTGGTCGCGCTTTCCTTTATCGGCACTTTGGCGATGCTGTGGGTCGGGGGCGGGATTATCCTGCACGGGCTGGAAGAGCTCGGCCTGCATGCTCCGGCAGAGGCGGCGCATGGGCTGCAGCATATGGTCGAACATGCCGCCGGATCGCTGGGCGCTGTGCTTGGATGGCTGACCTATGCCGTTTTGTCAGCACTGGTGGGGCTGATACTCGGCGCTGTGATCGCCTTCGTGCTGCACAAGGTGCTGAAGGTAGGGGCGCACTGAATCCCCGAAATTTGAGGCTGCCCCGCGGCAATGCTGCCGGTGCTTTCTTTTACGTAACTTTCCCCCTATGGGTCCGCTCCGCATGAGCCAGAGCGCAAATCCTCCCGAGCAAATTGACAGCCACCGCGTTGCCCGCGGTCTTGGCTCGACAGTGCTTGCCCGGATGGGGGCCGTGGTCGAGATTGTAGCCCAGCCGCTCTACGTGCTGATGTTTGGCCTCGCCGGATACGGGCTTTACGCGGTGATGTGGGCAGCGGTGAACCTGATCGAGAATATCTTCGATTTGGGCATGACCAGCGCCATGCAGCGCACTGTGCCCAAATCAGCCAGTGATGCCGAAGCTGCGGAAGCTTTGCGCACGGCGTTGCTACTGGGGGTGGGGCCGTGCATCCTGGTTGCGGCCATCATTTCCTACTTTGCCCATGACATTGCCCCCCTGCTGAATGTGGCAGAGGCCGATGAAGCGTTGGTGGCACCGGCAATCCAGCTATTTATCTGGACATTGCCGCTGTGGGCCTTTGTCGAGATATCCACTTCGGCCTTGCGCGCGCGGATGGTTTTCGGTGCGGAAATCCGCCTGCGTATTGTGTGGGAACAGATCATTCGCCTGGTCATCGCGACGTTGTTCTTCTTTGGCGGACTCGGGCTGCGTGGCCTGTTTTTCGCGCATATCATTTCGCTGACGATTACCGCCATACTCTGCGTCCGCTTGCTGCAGCGCTATTACAAGCTTTCGGAATTGCGGCATGGAAACTGGTGGGGGAACACCGCGCAGCACACGTTCTGGGCTGGCATTTCAATCTTGCCGTCTAATGTGATTGCCCGCATCTTCGGTGATGCCCCTGCCTTGATCCTGAACTTTATCCTTCCCGGCGCAGATGGCGCGCGGGCTGCGGGGCTGTTCACTATCGCGCGCAAGCTTTCCAGCGTGGTGCAATTGGTGAGGATTGCATTCGTCTATGTCATGGCCCCGCTTGCAGCCAGCGCGGAACGCGCCGATCGCGCGCAGGTGAAAGACATCTATTCCTATGCCATTCGCCTGATCCTGGCGATTGCCTTCCCGCTGGCGACAGTGATCGCAGCCGGTCGCAGCTCTATCCTGAGCCTGTTTGGTGACCAGGCACAGGTTGCGCAGGCCGCGGTGACTATCCTGGTCTTTGCCCGCGCGGCAGAGGCCCTGTTTGGCATTTCCGTGCCAGTGCTGCAGGTTATCGCAGCCTATAAACACCAGATTACAGCCAGCATTTTGGGCGTGATCATCGCATCTTTGGCAGGCTGGCAGCTTATCGGACCCTTCGACCCGCTGACAGGCATCACGCTGGCCATGGCAATCGGCATCATCGTGATGGCAGCCATACCCATGGTGCAGCTCGCATTGACGGAATCGCTTCACCCGTTTGACAGTCGTTTCCCGACTGTGGCGGCTAAAGTCGCGGCAGTTTCGGTTACCGGCGGGCTGGCTGCCATGCTGGCCAGCAGGCTGCCTGATATAATCGCCATTCCCGTTATAGCGATGATTGGGGCGCTGTGCATTTGGACTTCGCTGCGCGTTTCGCTGCCGCTGGAGGACAGGGCTTCACTGGGCAAGGTGGCACGCAAGCTGCGCCTTGTGCCGCAAGGCGCGGAGTCCTGACCGGTCATTTGGTTGACGGA